>DATEII010000069.1:0-18062 GCA_035279135.1 Steroidobacteraceae bacterium | reverse complement strand
GTTGACCGCGGGCGTGCCCGCGATGGTCACGGTGATGCCGTTGAAGCTGATGCTCTGCCCCGCCGTGAAACCCGTGCCCGAGGCGATGATGTTGGGCGTGGGCGTGGTGTCGTCGACCACCTGCCAGTCGCTCGCCGTGGTGAATTGCAGCGTGTAGTTGTCGGGCACCCACGATGCCTGGTCGTTCACGCGGCCCACGTCGATGCTGCCGGTGCCGGTGTTCGCCGCGGTCACCGCGGTGGTGAACACGCCGTTGCCCGGCAGGATGTTCATGAAGACGTCGGCGCCGCTGTGGCTGTCGGCCAGCGACTGCGAGTTCGAGATGCGGATCTGGCGATTGGTGACGTCGCCCTGGTAGTTCACGCCGCCGGCCGTCATCGCGAAGGGCTTGGTGGCCGTGGCCGTGCCGGCAAACAGGTATTCGCCGTTGGCGTCATCGCGATTGGCGATCTCCATGAGCCCCGCGAGATGCTGACGGATGTTGCCCGCGAGCATGCGGCGCTCCTCGGCGCCGAGCGTGGAGTTCGCGCCTTGCAACGCGAGATCGCGCGCGCTCTGCAGCAGCGAGGTGGCGTCGGCCAGCGACTGCTCCTCGTAGTTGAGGCGTGCTTCGAGGATGTTCGAATTGCGCTCGTACTGCGAGTTCTCGGCCAGCGTTCGGTCCAGCGTCGCGGCGCGTGTCGCGCCGATGGGATCCTCGGCCGCGGTCTGGAACTTCTTGCCGGTGGTGACCTGTTGCTGCGTCTTCGACATCTTCGACTGTTGCTCGAGGATGGCGTTGATGCTGGTGCGGTGCATGCCCGCGGTGGAAATACGCATGGCTATCTCCTCACCGCGTTGATGAGGGTGTCGAACATCTCGTTGGCCGCCGAGATGATCTGCGCCGCGGCCTGGTAGGCCTGCTGGTAACGCAGCATGTTGGCGGCCTCCTCGTCGAGGTTGACGCCGGAGATGGCGTCGCGCGCGGCGAGGTCGCTTTCATTGATCACGGCTTCCGCATCGCGGCTCATCTGCGCGGCGCGCGTCTGCAGGCCGAGATTGCCGGTCATGCGTTCCACTGCGGCGGCCACCGACACCGTGCCGCCTTCGATGACGCCGGCCTTCATGGCATCGGCGAGCGCGAAGGCATTGCGGTTGTCGCCGACGGCGCCGGCATTGGTACGCACGGCGAAGGTGTCACCCGTGGCCGGCGTGCCATTGATCTGCACGCGCCAGCCATTCACGTCGATATTGGAGCCGGCGGTATAGGTCTGCGCCGCGCCACCGTTCACCGTGTAGGTGGTCGCGGAGGTGAACACGATGTCCACCGGCGTGAGCGTCGTGGCTCCCGGTGCAAGGACCTGGGCCTGCGTGATGGTGCCGGAGCCCGTGTTGCCGCTCGCCGCGGTGGTTCGCAGTGGCGCGGCCGCGGCGATCTTCGCCGGGTCCGTGATGGCGACGCTGAATCCCTGGATGGCGTCGCGCGTCGGATGGATCACGAACTGGTCGCCGGCAGCCGCCGTCGCGCCGACTTCGACGGCCATGCCATCGAACAGCAACGGATCGGCATTGGTGCCGGAGCCCGTGAAAGTGACCGAGGCGCCCGTGTCCTGCCGGCGCACCGTGTAGCCCGTGGTGGTCCGCGTGACCACGTAATCATTGGCCGTGAGCGCACCCAGGTTCACGCGCGTGGCCGTGGCCACCGCGCCCGAGGTGTTGGTGGTGGCGGGCACCACGCCCACCGCCCCGACATTGAAGAAGTTGCCGCCGAGCGCACCGCCCAGGTCCATGCCCTTGCTGTGCACGGCGTTGACCTGCGCGCTCACGGCCAGCGTGATGCGGCCGAGCTCGTTGCGCGCCGGATCGAGCATCTGCTTGCGCCAGTCGAGCAGTCCGCCGAGCTCGCCGCCCGACACACTCTTGGAGATGTCGACGGTACCCGCGGGCGTCTTCAGCGCGAGCTGCAGGCGTTCCGCGTCGAGCGGATCCTTGGCCGTGGTGATCTGCGATGCCGTGGTGCCGAGCACCAGCGGCTGGCCGGTGCCGATGAACACGTTCAACGTGGCGTCGCCCTCGGCGACCACGCTGACACCCACTTTCGCGGACAGCTGGTCGATGAGCCGGTCGCGCTGATCGAGCAGGTCGTTCGGCGCCTGGCCGGTCTGCTGGAAGGCCACGCTGATGTCGCCATTCAGGCGCGCGATGCCCTGCGCCAGCGTATTGATCTCGCCCGTCTGGCCGGCGAGCTGGGAATCCACGTCCGCGGACATGGCGCGCAGACGCGTGTCGTAACTCTTGAGTCGCTCGGTGAGCGCGTTGCCCTCGGCGAGCAGCACCTGGCGCGCCGAGATGGAGCTCGGCGTGCTGGAAACTTCGTTGATGGCGTCGGTGAAACCTTGCAACGAGGCGCCGAGGCCATTGCTGCTGTCACCGAGCAGGTTGTCGAGCCGTTCGGCCTGCGCCGCGTAGGTGTCGAGCCGTGCCAGCGTGCCGCTCGAGCTGCGCGCCTGCTGCGAGAGGAACTGGTCGTAGACCCGGCGCACGGCCACGGCGTCCACGCCGCTGCCGATCCAGTTGGCTCCGGACGCCTGCGGCGCGCGCGTGGCGAACTCCACGCGCTGGCGCGTGTAGCCCTCGGTCGAAACGTTAGCGATGTTGTGGGCGGTGGTATCCAGCGCACGCTGCATCGCGCGCAGACTGGACAGGCCCGTCCCGAGTAGATCAGCCATTACTCAGCTCCTGCGGAGGTATCGGCGTGGCATCCGCGGACTTGAACCGTTTCACATCGGCCGCCCCGCCGGCGGCAATGTTTTGCCGCTCGGCCACCTTCTCGAAGGTGGCGACCAGCTTGCTGGCGTATTCCGGATCGGTGGCGTAGCCGCCGCGTTGCAACGCGTTGGCGAAGGCATGCACGTCGCTTCCGGTGCCCAGCGCGGCCGCATAACGCGGCTCACGCAGCACGCGGACATAATCACCGACACTTTCCGCGAGAGAGCCGTAGGTGCGGAATCGGGCCCGCTCGGTGCCCGCCACTCCGCCGACGTACTCGGCGGTGTCGGATGCGACACTCGCGCCCTGCCAGCCCGCGCCCGCCTTGATGCCGAAGAAGTTGTGACTGTTGCCGCTCGCGTCGGCGGGCTTCGAAGTGCCCCAGCCGGTTTCGAGCGCCGCCTGCGCGACGATGGCGCGCGGATCCACGCCGAGCTCGCGCGCGGCCGCGGTGGCGTGCGGCATGACTTCGTCGATGAACTTGCCCTGCTGTTCCGGGGTGACGCTGCCGGTGGAATTTTCGCCAGCCTGGCCCGACGCGGCCGCCCCGCCGTGGCTGAGCTGGCGGATCAACATGTCGGCGAGCCCCAGGCCCTTGCCCTGCGACAACTGCACGGCGAGCTGGTCGTCCATCATGCCCTGGTACATGTCGACCTGGTCGCTGCCGAACATCGGATCGCCGAAGCTCGCGTTGCGCATGTTGTCGAGCATCATCTTGGTGAAGATGCTCTCGAACTGGCGCGCCACTTCGCGCAGCGCCGCCGGGTCGTTCGCTCCGGCGCCGCGGCGCAGGGCCGCGAACTGGTGGAAGTCGGTTGCGCTCGGCGCCTGGCCCGAGCGCTCCCGCGCCGCCAGGGGATTGACCGATGGATCGACTTTGAGCGCCATACCCGTCAGATCACGATCAACTCGGCGCGCAATGCGCCGGATTCCTTGAGCGCCTCGAGGATGGCCACGAGGTCGCCGGGCGCCGCGCCCACCTGGTTCACCGCGCGCACGATGTCGTTGAGGTCGACGCCCGCGTCGAACACGAACATGCGCGCCTGCGGCTGGTCCACCGACACCGTGCTCTCGGGCACGGCCACGGTCTCGCCGCGGCTGAATTCGTAGGGCTGGCTCACCGAGGTGCGCTCGGTGATGGTCACCGTCAGCGAGCCATGCGACACCGCCGCCGGCATCACGCGCACGTGCGAGCCGATGACCACGGTGCCGGTGCGTGAATTCACGATGACGCGCGCCGGTGCGTCACCCGGATCGATCTCGATCTGCTCGAGCGTGGCCAGGTACGAGATGCGCTGGTTGGGATCGGCCGGCGCCGCCACGCGCACGGACACACCGTCCATGGCCTGGGCGGTATCGTCGCCTAACAACTTGTTGATTCCCTCGACCAGCCGCGCCGAGGTGGTGAAGTCCGGCGTGTGCAGGTTGAGGATCACGAAAGGGGTTTGTTCGAAGCCCGTGGGCACGGCGCGTTCGACCGTGGCGCCATTCGGCACGCGACCCGAGGATGGCACGTTGACCGCGATGCGCGAGCCGTCCTTGCCCGAAACACCGAAGCCGCTGACGACGAGGCTGCCCTGCGCCATCGCGTACACCTGGCCGTCGGCGCCGCGCAGCGGCGTGAGGATCAGCTGGCCACCGCGCAACGACCCGGCGTTACCGATCGACGCCACGGTGATGTCGATGGCCTGGCCCGGCTTGGCGAACGGCGGCAGATCCGCGGTCACGGTCACGGCCGCCACGTTCTTGAGCTGCGGGTTGGTGCCCGGCGGAATCGTGACGCCGTAGCGCGCGAGCATGTTCTTGATGCTCTGGAGCGTGAACGGCGTCTGGCTGGTCTGGTCGCCGGTGCCGTCGAGGCCGACCACGAGCCCGTAACCCACGAGCTGGTTGCTGCGCACGCCCTGCACGGAGGCCAGGTCCTTGACGCGTTCGGCCCGCGCGGTGACCGCGAGCAGCAGGAACAACGCGGCGCAGATCGCGGCGAAGACATTGAGCGGGCGGAAACGCATGGAAATCCTCAGAACGGTGTGTGCGGAGAGTTGAAGAACCGGTAGAACCAGCCCGGCTTGCTGGCATTCGCCACCGTGCCCTGGCCACCATATGAGATGTAGGCATCGGCGACCTTCCACGAGACCACCGAGTTGTCCGGCGCGATGTCCGCGGGACGCACGATGCCCTGCAGGCGCACGAACTCCTTGCCGGAATTGATCGCGATCCACTTCTCGCCGCGCACCAGCAGATTGCCGTTGGCGAAGCGCCTGGCGACGGTGACCGTGACGGCACCGTCGAGCGCGTTGCTCTGCTTGCTGGCGCCGTTGCCATTGAAGCTCGAGTCGTTGTTCATCGAGCCTTCGAGCACCGGCACGCCATTCACCGTCACCGGCGCACCGAAGATGGTCGGGCCCGTCATGGTGGCCTCGGTGGTCTTCTTGGTGTTGGTGCTCACCGACTTCTCGGCGTTGGTGCTCTCTTCGAGCCGGATCGTCAGCGTGTCGCCCACATTGCGCGCCGTGACGTTCTCCCACAGCGACACTTCCGTGCCCTGCGCGTAGATGGCGCCGGCGGTGGCCGTCTGCACCGGAGCCTCGTCGGGCCAGGTGGCCTGGAAATCGCGGCCTCCGTCCTCCTTGAGCGTGGCGCAGCCGCCGAGAGACAACGAGCTCAATGCGACGATGCTGACGAGCGCGAGTCTCATAACTGGTTGTTCACGTATTCGAGCATCTGGTCCGCGGTCGAGATGGCCTTCGAGTTCATCTCGTAGGCGCGCTGGGTCTCGATCATGTTCACGAGCTCCTCGACCACGTTCACGTTCGAGGCTTCCACCGAACCCTGCGTGGTGACGCCGAGGCCGTTCTGTCCCGGCGTGCCGGTCTGCGCGGGGCCCGAAGCCACGGTCTCCGCGAGCAGGTTCTCGCCGAGCGGCTGCAGGCCGGCGGGGTTCACGAAGTCGGTGAGCTGCAGCTGGCCAACCTGCACCGGCGCCTGCTGGCCCGACACACGCACACTGACCACGCCGTCGCGGCCGATGGTCACACTCTGCGTGCCTTCGGGAATGCTGATGCCGGGGTTCAACGTGTAACCGCTCGACGTCACCAGCTGGCCTTGCGCCGACAGCTGGAAGCTGCCGTCGCGCGTATAGGCATTGGTGCCGTCGGGCAGCTGGATCTGGAAGAAGCCGCGGCCTTCGATGGCCACGTCGAGCGCGTTGTCGGTCTGCGTGAGACCGCCCTGCGTGTAGAGCTTCTCGGTCGCCACCACGCGCACGCCAGTGCCGAGGTGCACGCCCGACGGCGCCTGCGTGTCCTGCGAGGTCGAACCGCCGACCTGGCGCACATTCTGGTACAGCAGGTCTTCGAACACGGCGCGGCCTTTCTTGAAGCCGCTGGTGCTGACGTTGGCGAGGTTGTTGGACGTGACCGCGAGGCGCGTCTGCTGCGCATCGAGTCCGGTCTTGGCTGCCCACAGTGCGGGATTCATGGATCGTCTCCTTTAAACCTTCAGTAGCTGGCTGGCGGCCGCACCGTTCTCTTCGGCGGCGCGGATGGCCTTGACCTGCATTTCGAATTGCCGCGCCAGTTCGATCATGCGAACCATGGCGTCGGCCGTGTTGACGTTGCTGGACTCGAGCACGCCCGAGCCGATCTGCACGTTGGCGTCCGGCGGCGCGTCGCTGCCGTCCTTCATGCGGAACAAGCCGTCTTCGCCACGCGCCAGGTCCGCCTCGGCGGGATTCACGAGCTTGACGCGGCCCACGGTGGACGTGGTGTCGGGCGTCTGTCCCTGCGCGACGATCGAGATCGATCCGTCGCGCGCGAAGAAGATGGACGTGTACGGCGGAATGTTGATCGGGCCGCCATCGCCGAGCACCGGCTGACCGGTGGCCGTCATGAGCTCACCGGTGGGATCGACCTGCAGGTTGCCGGCACGCGTGTACGCTTCCTTGCCGTCGGGCCCCTGCACCGCGATCCAGCCCTGGCCGTTGACCGCGATGTCGAGGTCTCGTCCCGTGGTCAGCAAGGCGCCGGAGGTGCTGTCCCAGCCCACGCTCGCATTGGTCGCATAGACACGCGAAGCGAAGCCCGTGCCATCCACGGCGCGGCTCTGGAACGCCGCGAGGTCGGCGCGAAAGCCCGTGGTGCTCACGTTGGCGAGGTTGTGGCTGTTGACCGCCTGCGCGTTCAGGGTCTCCTTCGCGCCGGTCATCGCCACGTACAGCATGCGGTCCATCATCTACCTCAGCGCATGTTGATGATGGTCTGGGTGATCTGGTCGGCCGTGGAGATCATCTGCGCGTTCGCCTGGAAGTTGCGCTGCGCGGTGATCATGTTCACGAGCTGCTCGGTCACGTCGACGTTGGCCGATTCGAGCGCGCCGGACTGCACCAGTCCGAAGCCCGAGTTGCCGGCCTGGCCGCGCAGCGCCTGGCCCGACGAGAAGGTCTCGGCCCACTGCGTGTTGCCGAGCTGCTGCAGGCCCTGTGGGTTGGCGAAATTGGCGATTGCGATCTGGCCGAGGGGCTGCGAGTTACCGTTGGTGAAACGCGCGTTCACGATGCCGGTGTCGCTGATGTCGATGCCAATCAGGCGGCCGGTGGTATAGCCGTCCTGGGTCACGGAGTTCACGGCGAAGTTGCCGCCGAACTGCGTGGACTGCGACACGTCCACCGTCACCTGCATGGGCGCGGCGCCCGTGGTCGGCGTGTAGGCAGGGAACGGCACGAGGCCGCCGACCGGGGCGGTCAGCAGACCCGTGTTCGAGTACTGCAACGTCTGCGGCGTACCGACGAGCGTACCGTCGATGGCGAGCTGTGCGGTCCACTGGTTGGCGGTGGCCGTCTTGACGAAGTACATCGTGCCCGTGTGCGTGGCACCCAGCGAGTCGAACAACGTCAGCGACGTGGCCTGGTTGAAGGAATTCGGATCGTTCGGATCGAACGTGGCGATCGGTGGCGGCGTGGCGCTGGCCGGCAGGTTGAGCACATATTCCACATTGGCGGTGGCCGCCGGCGCGGAGTCCGTGGTCATCAGGCGCAGGTCACTGAGACCGCCGGTGTTGAAGCCGCCGCCGGCGATCGGCGGATAAACCTGCAGGCGCTGGCCCGCGGAGTTCACCACGTAGCCGTCGCGGTTCATCTGGTAGGCGCCGGCGCGCGTGTACGCCAGCGCGCCATTGTCCGAGAGTATGAACATGCCCTGCCCGCTCACGGCCAGGTCCAGGTTCGAGTCGGTGAATTCGATGTTGCCCTGCGCGAACTGCTGCGTGACGGCCGCGACGCGCACGCCGTTGCCGCTGGCATTGCTCGACACACCCTGCAGCGACACGGCGAACAGGTCCGAGAACTCGGTGCGCGAGCCCTTGAAGCCGTTGGTCGAGGTGTTGGCGATGTTGTTCGCGGTGACGTTCAAGTCCGACTGCGCGGCATTGAGTCCCGACAAGGCAATTCTAAAAGGCATGGGTTCGACTCCCTAAGGTTGAATTCAGAACACGCGCTCGACGTCACTCATGGCGACTTCGCCGAGAGAGTCGGTGTCGAGCATGAGCGCGCCGTTGGACGGATCGAGCGCCACGCTCGACACGTGCGCCGCGACGCTGGTTTTGAGGGACACGTTTTCGCTGCCGACCTTGGCAACGACTTCGATCTTGTAGGCACCCGCGGCCGCGGCGGCCCCGGTGCTCGTGGTGCCGTCCCAGGTGAACGCCTGCGGCCCCTTGTGATTGTCGAGCGCGATGGTGTTGACCAGCGCACCGCTCGAGTCCTTGACCACGAGTTTCACGGCCGACGCGCCCGTGGGCACGTTGACCAGCCCCTGCGGTCCGCGCGGCGTGTCGCCGCTGGCCTCGGGCAGGTAGATGGAATTGCCCGGCGCGATCACGGTGCGGCCGATGAGGCCGGCACCACCCAGCACCTGGTTGCCGCGCAGCGAGCTGGTCAGCGAGGTGATCTGCTTGTTCATGTCCGCGAGGCCGGAGACCTGGCTGAACTGCGCGAGCTGCCCGACGTACTGCGACGGGTCGAGCGGCTTCATAGGGTCCTGGTTCTTGAGCTGCGTGATCATCAGCGTCAGGAAGTCTTCCTGGTTGAGCTCGGTCTTCTTGCGCAGCGCCGCGTTGGCCGATTGCGCGGCGGCCGCGTCCGTGTCGGAGCGCTGGCGCACCATGGCGGCATTGACGATGTCCATGTCGAGCATGATTCAGTTCTCCTTACTGACCGAGCCGCAGCGTGGCGAGCAGCAGGTCCTTCGAGGTGTTCATGACCTCGACATTGTTCTGGTACGAGCGCGAGGCGGAGATCATGTTGACCATCTCCTCCACCGCGTTGACCGCGGGCGCATAGACATAGCCGTTGGCATCGGCCAGCGGATTGCCGGGTTCGTAGCGCTGTGCGGCCGGCGCCTGGGTTTCGTAGATGCCACGCACGCGCACCGCGGCGTTGGCGTTGGCTTCGCCGGCTTTCGCGCCGAGCGCGAGCTGCGCGCGCACCGCCTCGAAGATCGGATGACGCGCCTTGTACACGCCTTCCGGCGTGCTGCTGACGCTCTCGGCGTTGGCCAGGTTGCTGGCCGTGGTGTTGAGGCGCACGGACTGGGCCGACATGCCCGAGCCCGCGATATCGAATGCCTTGAAGGACGACATGTGAGTTTCCGCTCCGGTGATGTGCGCTGGTCAGCCGGCTTCAGCTGCCCATGATCGCGGTGAGCAACCCGCGGAATTTGTTGTTCAGCATCGTCAGCGTCGCCTGGTAGCGCACGGCGTTCTCGGCGAACGCGGCCTGCTCGAGCTGGCTGTCGACGGTGTTGCCATCGAGGGCCGGCGCGAGCGGCGTGCGGTACTTGAGATCCGGGCTGGTGGTGGCGTCGGCCGACGCCGCGCCGCCGATGTGCCCTGCCTGCGTGGTGGTCAGGTGGACACCGCTCGCGGCGGGGTCACCCGAGGCGCGCGCCAGGGCCTGGCGGAAATCGATGTCGCGCGCCTTGTAGTTCGGCGTGTCGGCGTTCGCGAGATTGTTGGCGATGAGCTCGGTGCGGCGCGCGCGCACGTCGAGCGCGGCGGCATGTACTCCGAGATACTGGTCCAGACTGTTGGCCATCGATGACTCCTCGCGTCGGCGATCCGACGTACGGGGAGCAAAGCAAGCGACGTGCCACGGGCCTCGTTCACGCGTTGCAGGGCTGCATTCGCGGAAGACTCGTTCGGGGTTGTGACGTGGCGCGCATCGCGGTGGCGGACGATTGCCGCCAGCGGCCGCGCGATTCCGCCCCGCGGCATCGCACGGGGCACGATCCCCGTAACGGCAACGGCAGGCGATTCTTGAGGCGCGCGCCGCGCGTGGCACGTCGATTGCTAACTACCCTGCATGGCAGTCAAAGCATTGTCGGTTTTTTGCGTGCTGGTCGTCGCCGGGGTCGCGCCCGCGCAGGGCCAGGTCAGGTCAGCGGCAGTGGCGGAAACTCCGCCCGGCCTGCAGTCGCTGGCCGCCGTGCGCTCCGCGGCCGAACGCGCGCTGCGCCGGCAGATCGATCCGCAGCTCGGCGGCGTGACGCTGAATGCCGTCGCGCTGGATACGCGCCTGCGCCTCGCGGCCTGCCCCAACGCGCTCGACACTCTTGCGCAGCCGCCGCGCGGCAACCAGGCGCGCGCGCTGGTGCGCGTGAGCTGCAGCGGTGCCGTGACGTGGACATTGAATGTTCCCGTCGAGATCCGCCGCGAGCTGGATGTGCTGGTGCTCAAGCGCGCCGTGGCGCGCGGCGAAATCCTCGGCGCGGCCGATGTCGTGGCCCAGAAACGGCAGGTCGCGTCGCTGACTTCTCCCTACGTCGGCCGCGTCGCCGACCTTGCCGGCCGACCCACACGGCGGCCTCTGCCCGAAGGGATGCCGGTGACGGCCGAAGCCCTGTCCGCCGCACTCCTTATTAAGAGGGGTCAGGCCGTGACCCTGACCGCGTCGACCGCCGGATTCGAGGTTCGGGCCCCCGGACGGGCCCTGGCCGATGCCTCGGCCAGCCAGCGGCTGCGTGTCCAGAACCTGGATTCGCTCAAGGTGGTGGAGGGAATTGCCGAAAGTGAGGGTGTGGTGCGCGTAAGCCCCTGATCGAAGTGTGAATTGGCTCTCTTGAACAGAATCCGCGCCAAATAATCGTCGCCGGCCTAAAGGTTTTTGGAAATCAGCCGTTACCGGGGCTAGACGATTCAGGAGTAGTGGCAGAGATGGCGAACAAGATCAGTGGAATTGACGGACGTCCGGTGCAGGTGGGAGGCGGCGCCCCCGTCTCGCGCGTGCGCGACACGACCGATGGCCGCAAGGCCGAGACCACGCCTTCGACTTCGAACATCGACGTCTCGGACACCGCCCGCACGCTGGCCGCGCTCGAAGAACAGATCGCCGGCATGCCGGTGGTCAACGAGAGCCGCGTCGAGGCCGTGCGCCGCGCGCTCGATGAAGGCCGCTACCACGTCGACGCGCAGCGCGTCGCCGACAAGATGCTGCGCTTCGAAGGCGACCTGCTCGCCACGATCCCGGCGCACAAATAGTTCCGAGGCAGCGTTGGACGCGAACCTGACCCGCGAGCACCTCGCCCGGCTGCTGGCCGAGGAAAATTCCGCGCTCGCCCATTTCGAAGACCTGCTGGAACGCGAACACGGCGCGCTCGCCGCGCGCGACATCGAGGCGCTCGAAGCGCTCGCCGACGTGCGCCAGGACAGCGTCACCCGCATGCTCAAGCTCGAGGACGAGCGTCGCAGCGTGTGCAGCATGCACGGCTACGACACCGACCTCGCCGGCCTCGCGAAGCTGATCGCCTGGTGCGATCCGCGCCGCTCGCTGGCCGCGGCCTACGACGAGTGCGCCACGCGCGCGCGCCGCTGCCGCGATTTCAACGACCGCAACGGCATCCTGGTCGGCGCGCAGATGAAGCGCGTCGAAGGGTTGTTGGGGGCCATCACCGGCGCTCCCGCGAAAACCACCTATGGCCCGCGCCAGGCCGCCATGTACGGCGGCACCGCCGGCCAGGTCATTTCCGCCGAAGCCTGATTTCTCTCAGTCTGCTCCTCACCGAGCAAACGTTTGAACGCGCCCCCGTGGCGCGTTTTTTTTGGCCCGCGCCCGGCACACTAACTACGTGACGACTCCCTGTTCCACGTGGAGCAGCGGCAAACCCGTTTTACCTAATGATCTTGCCGCGCGTGATGCGCGTCGCGAACCGGCCGCCCACGTCACGCCTAACTACGGAACATAAGAGACGGGGTTCAAATAATTGCCGCGCTTGCGCGAAGCGCGTCACATTCGGCGGCTCAACTTGTCCGCCTTGCCGCCGTAAACCATTCATCGCTGGCAGCAGCACGCGGGCTCGTGCAACCGACCGACGGTACTCCTCTCTCGCAAGTGCTCGTGTGCTGCCGCCGGCCCCAAAACAACACGTAGGACCAAGTGACGATGGAAACGATGAAGGGACGGGAGCAAACAAGCCGGCAGGGAAATCCGATGAACCTGCGCAGTGCCTTCATCCTGGTCGCGATCTCGCTGTATCTCACCGCCTGCGGTGGTGGTGGCGGCGGATCGGCAGCGTCGCCCGCCTCGTCCGGAGGCAGCCAGACCGCCAGCGTTCCGACACCGCCCCCGGTGACCAACACCCCGCCGTCGACGGCCACCGCCGACCTGGATCTCGCGGCTCGCCTCTACCAGGGTGACGCGCGCACGCCGGCGGGCTTCGACGTCGAGAGCCGTCCGACCAACGTCGCCGGCACCGTGTCGACCCGCCACCTCAAGAACACCGACGTGGCCACGGGACCGCAGGCCATCAGCTCCATCTACGAGGTGTGCACCAACGACATGGCGCAGGCCATCGACTGGTCCGAGCGCCAGGCCAGCTACCAGGGCCAGTATTCCGACCTCGCCGAAGTACACGGCGATTCGCGCATGTTCGAGATCGTGCGCGTGCCGCGCGCCGATGTGACCGCGATGATCCGCCACCGCGTATTCCGCTGCGACTACCTCGACCGCACCAACACCGACCTGCGCGCCGACGCGGGTTCGGCCGGCAGCATGAACCAGCGTCCGCTCACGGCCGACGAGCTCGAGAAACTCACCGAGTACCTGTGGCAGTTCACGCTGTTCAACAACTCGGATTACGCCGTGCAGAGCAGCTCGACCA
This sequence comes from Steroidobacteraceae bacterium, assembly GCA_035279135.1. Taxonomy (GTDB): domain Bacteria; phylum Pseudomonadota; class Gammaproteobacteria; order Steroidobacterales; family Steroidobacteraceae; genus CADEED01. The sequence continues at coordinate 5,163 of DATEII010000069.1, read as the reverse complement.
CGGTGAACGGCAGCACCATCGTGCAGACCATCCGCATGGGCCAGCTCATCCGCGGCAGCGCGGGCAGCTGCGATACCGTGCAGCTCATGGACTGGACGCACACGATGAATTCGACCAATGGGTCGCTGACGCGGTCGCTGGCGAACGTGCGCAGCTTCAAGGTTCAGAGCAGCGGCGGCAGCGCCCTGGCCTGCGGGGGTTAAGGGTTCGCGAGTCGCGAATCGATCGCCGCCTTGAATGTTTCGAAGGACCGCGCGCCGGAGAATTCCACGGCGTCGACGATCTTGTTCCCCTGGATACGGCCAACGAAGAATTTCGGAGTGCCGCTGACACCCACGGTGTTGGCGTACTGCACTTCGGCATCGACGCGTTGCGAGGCCGACTGATCGGTCAGGCAAGTCGAAAACTTTTGCGCATCGATGCCCATTTCACGCGCGGCCTCCCGGTAGAGATCCAGGCCGAGAGCGCCCTTCCTGGAAAAGAGCCGATCGTGCATCTGCCAGTATTTGCCGCCTATGGTGCCGGCGCACACGGACGCAACCGCCGCTGGTTTGGCATCCGCGTGAAATTCCAGTGGATAGTTCCGGGCGTAATATCGGATACGCCCGGTGTCGATGAACACTTCCTTGATCTTGGGGAAAACCTGGTGGAAATGGCGGGCACAATACGGGCACTCGAAGTCGGTGAATTCGACCACCGCCACCTTCGCGTTCGCGCTGCCGCGCGCGACCGCATCGCCTAACAAGACTTCGCGGCCAGCCTTCGCGCCCTGACCTCCGTGTTGCTCCACCGCGCTTTCCAGCGCCGTGATGCGGGCATCCATCGACTTGACTGCTGCGGCATCCTGCTGAAGTCGACTGACATCTTCGCGCAGCTCCTTGAGCTGCAGCAGGATCTCTTCTTGCGCCCAGGCCTGGCGTTCCGCCTTGGGCGGCGCTGCAGGCGCCGCCGGTCCACCACAGCCGCTGACGGCCGCCGTGCACAGCAAGATACCGATCGCGTTACGCCACATCAGAATTGCTTCTTCACGCTCGCCATCAGCACGTGATCGGCAAACGCCGCATCGCCATGGCGATAGGTTCCGGTCGCCTCGCTGAGCTGCATGTCCGGAACGCTGCGCTGGCGATTGCGATAGACGGCGGAGTCCGCATAAATGCCGGCCGAGAATCCATTGCGGAAGTCGTAGGTGGCGCCGAGTTCCATCGATACGGTGTAGCCCGGGCGACGGAATCCCTCGCTGCCACCAATGAAATCATGCACCGGCACGCCTTCCATCCTGCCTCCGAGGCTGAGCACGAAGGATCGCGACTCACCAAAAGCAAGGTCGGTACCCAGGCGCAGCAGGTAGGAGTCGCCGATCGACATTTCGCTCTCGAAGGGATTCGATCGGTAGGTCGGCACTCCACTGCTTTCCTCCGGCGTGAGGGTGTAGACGCCGGACGCATACACTGTCACGAGGTCCGAGAACCGGTGGTAGCCATACAGATCGATGATCGCGCCCCAGCCACCATCACCGGGCTGGATTGACTGGTCCACCGTCTGCCGGCGGTTCACGATGCTTCGGGTTGCGGCGTTGTACGCCCTGAAGGTGTCGTAAACGTCTTCGTCTCCGGTGGGTGTATCCACACCCAGGCCCACCAGCAGGTTGGTGCGGGTCTCCGGCGTCGGTTTCCGCGTCCACATGTAGCCCGTAAGGCGCACGTCACCAAAGCCGGAAGCCTGGGTGTGGAATCGCTCGAGGATTTTGCGCTGCCCGTCGCGCACGACCTGGGAACGATCGTGATCCACGTACGGCACGCTCAGCGAAACGAAGTAACGTTCATTCAGACGATAAGTCAGCGAGAAATCAACGAAGGAGGAGTTGTTGATGACCTGGCTGCCTTCCTGTTGACGCTCTTTTTGTTCCTCGCTGCCCACGAAGTGACGCGACGACTCGAAGGAGCGAAATCCGATCGCGAAGTCGAACTTCGGCGGGCTCGCCTCCTTGCGTGCCGTGATCTTGTCGCGGTGAAGCACGGGACTCGAGCCAAACTGCACGGCGGGCATGCCGGCGCCACGCGCGACGATGCAGCCCTGGGCGAGTGCCTGGCCCGCACCCATCAACAACACGGCAGCAATCAGCAAAGGTCTTCCGGAATGCTTGATCATCACTTCACTTCCTTCGGATTGACCAGTGCCATCAGCCGCACGGTCTCCTTGTTCTTCTCATCGAGCTTCAGCCGGTACCGAACCGACTCCTGCACTTCGTCGAATGACTTGTGGTTGACCACTGGATCTTCCATGAGCTTGACGATCCGATAACCCGACGGCGTGCTGATCGGCGGCGTCACCGCACCTTTCTTCTGCGAAGCGACCGCGTCCGCAACCGCCCTGTCCATCTGTCGGTAGTCGACCCATCCCAGATCCAGGCTGGAAGGAGCCGTCTCGGCAGTCTCTGCCGGCTCTTTCGGCGGGGCGGCGAACGGCGCTCCGGCCTTGATCTTGTTGAACGTATCGACTGCGCGGGCGAACTGCGCCTTGCGTTGCGGGTCACCCATTTCCGGTCGAATCGGGAAAGTGATTTGCGCAACGTGTGCCTTGCGCTCCGTGAAGAGCTCGGGATTCTTCTCGTAGTACTGCTTGACCGCGTCGGGCGTGACCCTGGTTTCTGCAAACTTCTCGAAATATCGAGTGATGAGCAACTCGTTGCGGAAGTCGCGTAACTCCGCTTCGACGGCAGCCTTGTCCAGCAGGTTCTGCTTGCTGATGGCCTCAGCGAGTGCCGTGCGCTCGACGAACGTGGCCTTGGCACGATCCAGGCGACTTCCCGGCGTGTCCGGAATGCCCTTCAGTTTCAGATACGCCTGAAAGTCCGCGCTGTTGAGCAACTCGCTGCCCAGATCCGCGACGGACACATCCTTCACCTCGGCCTGCTTGTCAGGCCCGCAGGCCCCGAGAAGCGCTGACGCCGCCACCATTACCACCATCATCGAATATCTGCCCATGCTCGTGCTCCGAACCTTCAACTTATTGATTCAAGACTATGACCCGATCGCCACCGAAATCGACGGAAGCGCCGCGCGTGACCGTAAGCCGATCGAACGTGTGCACGCCGATCAGTTCCTGCCCCACGACGCCGGCGAGATTGTCGCTGGTGTTGATCGTGACCGTGTTCGCCGTGTTGCTGACCACGCGATAAAGCGGACTCGCGGTCTCGCTCGCATCGAGATCGACTTCGAGTCCGTCGATGCCCCAGTCGAGCACGGCATCGCTCGCCTTCCAGGGTTCACCGGCCACCTCGAGACGCCACTGGTTCTGGGTCACGCGGAACACGCCGGTGATCAGCTGCCGACCGACGCGCCGCAAGGGCGTGGATCCGGCCGCCGCCACGTGATTGTTGTTGTCCACGATGAGCTGGCCATACGGGGCGCTCGTCTGCTTCACGAACGCCGTGCCTGAACCGGCCGAGGCGCCGTTGTTGTTAGAGCCCGTCGCATAACTGCCCGTGAACGTATTGGCGGTGTCGTAGTACACGCTGATGCGTCCGCCGCCCGCATTCTGGTTGCCGCCGCCGTAATAGTTCTCGCCGCGAACCTGGAAGCTGCCCGTGCCGCTCAACGTGCCAACTTCCACGTGGATGCCGCCACCCGCGCCGCCACCGGTGGTGTGGTAGCCCTTCTCGCCGTTCGCAGTGATCGTGCCGTTCAGCACCAGCGAGCTGGCGTGGATTTCGGCAAAGCCGCCGCCGCGAGCGGGGCCGCTGCCGGCCTGGGTACCCGCGGATCCTGCGAAGCGCGCGCGCTCGTACCGCCCGTACGTGCAGTCCGTGCTTCCCAGGTTGCTGCGAATGCCCGCATGGCAGCCGTACAGCGTCTGCATGAAGTCGGGACCCGACCAGCTATCCGCCGGGTAGCCACGCCCGTTGACATCGATACGCGAGGTCGCGTCGATGGTGACGGTGCCATCTACCACAAGTTGCATCCCATAAACCCGCTTCGGCGTCACCGTCGCCGGTGGCACCGAAAGCACACCACCACCCAGGAGCTGCAAGTTGCCACTGAGCGCCAAGTCGTCGCTCACCAGCGTGGCGGCATTGACGATCGCATTGGTCGCGCCCTGGATCTCGCCGTTGACGATCACCGAAGCACCTGACGACAGCAACAGATCGCCGCTCACCATCAGACGCCCGTTCACGGTCACCTGCGCGGTGCTGCCACTGACGGGCAGATTTCCCGGCACCGTCAATCCGCCGTTGAACACCACGTTGCCCGAGCCAATGGTCAACGCATTCACGTTAACCGGGTCGTCGAACACCAGCGTGCTGGTACCGAGGCCATTCAGCGTGAGATTGCTCAACGCAGGGTTGTTGCGTACCTGGAGAGTGCCGCCGCCGCCAATCTGCAGGGTCGCCTGGTTGACCTCGCCGACACGCAAGGTGCTGGTCGCACCGATGGCCGAGCCGCCGAGATTCGAGATCACGAGGCGGTCTTCTCCCAGGTCGACGTCCGCACCACCCGTCACGCGCACCGTCTCGAAGGTCTGGACGCCCACGAGGGTCGAACCGACCGCGCCGGCGAGATTGTCGCTGGTGTTGATCGTGATCGTGTTCGCCGTGTTGCTGACGATGCGATACAGCGCGCTCGCTGTCTCGGTTGCATCGAGATCGACTTCGAGCCCGTCGATGCCCCAATCGAGCGCCGGGTCGCTCGCCTTCCAGGGGCTACCGCCGACTTCGATTCGCCACTGGCTGGCCGACACTCGATACACACCCGTGATCAGCTGACGGCCGACGCTCCGGATGGGCGTCGAACTGGCCGCTGCCACGTGGGCATTGTTGTCCACCACCAACTGGCCGTAAGGCGCACTCGTGCGCTTCACGAATGCCGTGCCGGCACCGGACGACGCGCCATTGTTGTTGGAGCCCATCGCGTAGCTGCCGGTGAACGAGTTGGCGGTGTCGTAGTAGACGCTGATGCGTCCGCCGCCCGCGTTCTCGTTGCCGCCGCCGTAGTAGTTCTCGCCGCGCACCTGGAAGTTGCCGGCACCGCTCAGGCTGCCCACTTCGACGTGGATGCCGCCACCCGCGCCGCCGCCAGTCGTGTGGTAACCCTTCTCGCCATTCGCCGTGATCGTGCCATTCAGCACCAGCGAGCTCGCGTGCAGCTCCACGAAACCGCCGCCACG
>DATEII010000068.1:0-6108 GCA_035279135.1 Steroidobacteraceae bacterium | reverse complement strand
GGAGAGATAGGCGAGGATCTGGCGCCGCGGCCGCGAGGCCAGTGCGTCGAATACCCGGTCGATCTGCATTTCGATGATTGCCTAATTTGTTAATTAAGCAATTAGTAACCTGAGACCACGGCCATCGTCAAATGTTTTCTGGAAGAAGACGGCGGCGCGGTCGCGCCGCCGTCACGATCACACCCTGACGTTCTTGAACTGCCAGGGATCCGTCTTGTCGAGATCTTCCGGGAACAGCCGCTCGCGATCGTGCAGCGGCGTCCAGTCCGTGTAGGCGCCGGTCACGGTGCCGAGATACGGCATCGCGATCTCGAGATTGCGCTTGAAGTCGATCTCGTCGGGCTCGACGAGGCCCGCGTTCGGGTTCTCCATCGCCCAGATCATTCCCGACAGGCACGACACCGTGACCTGCAGGCTGGTGGCGTTGTTGTGCGGGCAGAGCTTGCGCGCCTCGTCGATGGAGAGCTGCGAGCCGTACCAGTAGGCGTTCTTCTTGTGGCCCGCGAGCAGCACGCCGAGTTCGTCGATGCCCGAGATGATGTCGTCCATGAGGATGCGCTGGCGATCCTGCAGGTGCCAGTTGCGGCCCGCGAACTCGTGCACCGAGACCACCGCCGAGTCGCTCGGGTGATAGGCGTAGTGCGCGGTCGGACGGTAGACCACCTCGGAGCTCTGGCGCACCGTCAGGAAGTCGGGAATCGAAATGGCTTCGGCATGCGTGATCAGGAAGCCGTGGAAATAGCCCGCTTTTGGCGTCCAGGTGCGCACGCGCGTGGCCGCGCCCGGCTGCATCAGGTAGATGGACGCACCGCCGCCGAAGTCGTAGCGCTTGCCATCGCGCGGGAAATTCTTCTCGTGCGTGCCCCAGCCGAGCTCCGCGGGCTGCTGGCCTTCGCTCACGAAACCGTCCACCGACCAGGTGTTCACGAATTCGTTGATCTGCTTGGGCTTGTCCGTGACCTGGGTGTCGCGCTCGGCGATGTGGATCACCTTGATGCCGAGCTTGCGCGCCAGCTGCGCCCAGTCATCGCGCGCCCTGGGAGTGCCCGCGTCGACGCCGGTGTCGTTGGCGATGTTGAGCAGCGCCTGCTTCACGAAGTGGGAAACCAGGCCCGGGTTGGCGCCATGCGTGAGCACCGCGGTGGGCGTGCGCCCGCCATTGGTGCCGCGCAGCGCGAGCGCCTCTTCGCGCAGCGCGTAGTTGGTGCGCCGGGCGTGCGGAATCGTGACGTCGGTGTAACCGCCGGGCCACGGCTCGATGCAGGTGTCGAGGTACATCGCGCCCTTGGACCAGCAGAACTTGACCAAGGCGATCGAGGAGACGTCCACCGACACGTTGAGCACGAAATCGCCGCGCCCGATGTAGGGATCGAGCTCGCGCTGGTAGTTGTCGCGCGTCAGCGTGGCCTTGACGTGCTTGATGCCGTATTCGTCGGCCACCTTCTTGCCGCGATCGTCGGACGTGATGATGGTGATGCGCTCTTTCGGGATCCCGACGTGACGCAGGACGAGCGGCAGCGTGCCCTGGCCGATGCTGCCAAAGCCGATGAAGATGATGCGTCCCGGAAACTCGACGTGGATCTTGTGCGTCATTTACCAAACTCGACCGAAAAACAGGGCCGAGAGGGTATCAACCATCGTCCGGTGTTGCCACCCGATGGCGGGTGGTCAGCGTCGTCAGGAACTGACAGTTCGCCAGTGCGGAGGATAAGTGCGTTCGTAGCCGGGCAACGCTTCGACGCGACGCAGCCACCGTTCGAGCGCCGGATAATTCGCATCGACGGGCAGGAAGCGCGAGGAGAGCTCACGCGCTTCCGGCAATGCGAGCGCGCGCAACAACAGCTGGATGCCCGGAAAGATCATGTAGTCCGCGGCTCCCGGCTCGTCGCCGACAATCCAGGGTCCTTTCGACAACCGTCCCTCGATGGTGCGCGCCTCGCCCGCGATCATGTGCATCGCGTACGTGCTCTCGTCGGAATTGGGATCGCCCTGGCGGTTCAGCAATGCGCGCGTAATACGCGTGACGTACGGCTCGATGTAGGCCTGGTATTCGCAGCAGACGCGCATGATGACCGCGCCCTCTTCCGGCGAATCACCGAACAGCGGCTTTGCCGGGTACTTGCGATCCAGGTAGTAGAGGACGGCGAGCGATTCGAACACCACGTAGTCGCCATCCTTGAGCACGGGCACGCGGCCACGCGGATTGACGGCGAGCATGTGCGGCGCCTTGTGCTCCTGCATGCCGAGGTGCAACAGGTGACTGTTATAGGAGAGCCCCTTGTGCTCGAGCGCGAGCAATACGCGCCACGAGAATGGACTGCCGGAGCCCCAGTAGACGTCTATTGCCATTTGAAGAGGGCCATGAGTGCGGACGATTGTAAAATGCGGCATGCGACCTTTCACCACATTAATTGACACCGCCGCGCTCGCCTCACAACTCGAGCGCGCGGACGTCGCGATCTTCGACTGCCGCTTCGAGCTCGGGAAACCCGCCTGGGGCGAAAGCGAATTCGCGCGCGAGCACATTGCCGGCGCGCAGTACCTGCATCTCGACCGCGATCTCTCCGGTCCGATCACGCCTCGGACCGGCCGCCATCCGTTGCCGGACCCGCACCAGTTCGCGCGGCGCATCGCGGCGCTGGGCGCCGGACCAGGCATGCAGCTCGTCGCCTACGACCAGGGTAATGGCGCCTACGCAGCGCGCTTCTGGTGGATGGCGCGCTGGATCGGCATACGTCAGGTCGCGGTCCTCGATGGCGGCCTCGCGGCGTGGCGCTCGGCCGGCCTGCCGCTCGAAACATCCACGCGGGCGCCGGCTCCGCGTGACCTCGCGGTGACCCTGTCCGCGCACGCCGAGGTGAACAGCGCCGCGCTCGACGAACTCCGCCAGCGTCCCGGCACCCTGCTCGTGGATGCGCGCGGCGCCGACCGCTTCGCCGGACTCAACGAGACCATCGATCCCGTCGCGGGACACGTGCCCGGCGCGCGCAACATGCCATTCGCCGGCAACCTGGGCGCCGACGGAAAATTCCTGCCGCCCGAAAAACTGCGGCAGCGCTGGGAGGCTCTGCTCGGCTCGCAACCGCCGTCTTCACTCATCGCCATGTGCGGATCCGGCGTCACGGCCTGCCAGAACCTGCTCGCGCTCGAACACGCGGGACTCGGCGGCGCGCGCCTGTACGCCGGATCCTGGAGCGAATGGATTCGTGACCCGCGCCGCCCGATCGCTACCGGATCGTATTAAGCGGCATCGGCCGACGTTTACTTGCAAAACCTATTTGATATCGTGCGCGCCAACGTGGCAGCCGATCCCAACCAAACCATTGCCCATGGGCAGGAGCCGGTGCGCCGCACCGATCGCTCCATCGCATGGTCCGTCGAGGACTCCTCCGAGCTCTACCAGGTCAACGCCTGGGGCAAGGGCTACTTCTGCGTGAACCAGGCGGGACACCTCGTGGTGCGTCCCGACATGAATCCCGCGCGCGAGATCGACCTGTTCGACGTGGTGCAGGGCCTCAAGGAACGCGAGCTCACGGCGCCCGTCGTGGTGCGCTTCTCCGACATCCTCGCGCATCGCCTGAAGCATCTGCACGATGCGTTCGCGCAGGCCATCGCCGAGAACGACTACCAGAACAAGTACACCGCGGTGTTCCCCATCAAGGTGAACCAGCAGCGGCTCGTGGTCGAAGAGGTGTACCGTTACGGTCGGCCCTTCGGCTTCGGCCTCGAAGTCGGCAGCAAACCGGAGTTGCTGTCGGTGATGTCGATGAGCGCGGATTCACCGGATCGCCTCATCGTCTGCAATGGCTTCAAGGATGACAGCTATCTCGAAGCGGTCATCATCGCCACCAAGCTCGGCCGCACCATCATCCCGGTGGTGGAGAACTTCAGCGAGCTGCCCGCGATCCTGCGCATCGCCGAGAAGTACAACGTGCGGCCGAAGATCGGCGTGCGCGTGAAGCTGGCCAGCGAAGGCTCGGGCAAGTGGCGCGAATCTGCCGGCGACAAGTCGAAGTTCGGCCTGTTCATCACCGAGATCCTCGAAGCGGTCGAGATCCTGCGCGAGAAGAACATGCTCGACTGCCTGCAGCTCGTGCACTGCCACCCCGGCAGCCAGCTGCAGGACATTCGCCGCGTGAAGGATGCGATCAACGAGCTCGCGCACGTCTACGCGGAGCTCAAGTTGTTAGGTGCGGGCCTGCAGTACATCGACGTGGGCGGCGGCCTGGGCGTCGACTACGACGGCAGCGGCACCAATTTCCATTCCTCGATGAACTACACGCTCAATGAGTACGCCAACGACGTGGTGTACCGCATCGCGAACGTGTGCAACACGCGCAAGCTCCCGCACCCGATGATCGTCAGCGAATCGGGACGCGCGGTCGCGGCGCACCACAGCGTGCTGATCTTCAACACGCTGGGCAGCCAGGCACTCGACCAGTTCCGCGTCACCGGCAAGGAGGACCAGGAGAACACCGCGCTGCCGCAGCCGGTGCGCGATCTCGCCGACGCCTATCGCTCGGTCACCGAGCGGCGCGTGGTCGAGTGTTACCACGATGCGCAGACCGCGCGCGACCAGGTGCTGCAGATGTTCAACCTGGGCCTGCTCACGCTCGAGCAGCGCGGGCTCGCCGAACGCCTGTACTGGGCCACCTGCGCCAAGGTCCGCGACCTCACGCGCAAGCTCGACGAGGTGCCGGAAGAACTCGAGGAGCTCGAGTCCATCCTCTCGGACATCTACTTCTGCAACTTCTCGGTCTTCCAGTCGCTGCCGGACAGCTGGGCCATCGACCAGCTGTTCCCGATCATGCCCATCCACCGCCTCAACGAGCGCCCGACCCGCAAGGGCGTACTCGCGGACATCACCTGCGACTCGGACGGGAAGATAGATCGCTTCGTGAGCCAGCGTGACGTCAAGAAGACGCTCGAGCTGCACGCCATTACCGCCCAGGACGAGTACTACCTGGCCGCGTTCCTCGTGGGCGCCTACCAGGAGACGCTCGGCGACCTGCACAACCTGTTTGGCGACACGCACGTCGTGCACGTGCGTTTCCACGACGACGGCGGCTGGTGGATAGAGGAGATCGTCAAGGGCGACACGGCCAACAAGGTGCTCGAATACATGGAGTACGACGTGGCCGACCTGCACCCCGCCCTGGCCCGGGATTGCGAGCGCGCCGTGCGCGAGGGGCGCATGTCCGTGGCCGAATCCCAGGCCATCAAGCGCTTCTACGAAGGCGAGCTGAATGGCTACGCCTATCTAGAATAAGTGTCATTGCGGTGCGATCTGCACCGTAAGTGAGCGCTACCATTGGTTAGGCCTCACTGCGTATCTCGCTGAAATTCCCGCAAATTGCTGCATATGCACGCAACGCGCGATGTGCCGCTGCGCCGTTATTTACAGCTTCTCGAAGCGAGGAGTAGCATCCCCCGCGTTCGATGCTGAGTACGAACGACGGTGCAGGCCGCTGTGCCCAAGAGCTACGCATAAACCTATTAGACGTGTGCCCTGAAGCCTTGACCTGTTTTTAAATTCCCGCGGTACATGCAGGGGCCGCGTACCTGCCGCTGTCCGCTTTTTGAGCGAGATGTCCGGGATGACGACGATCTACGTGGGCAATCTGCCCTTCTCCGCGACCGAGCAAGATATCAAGGTGCTCTTCGAGCGCCATGGCAAGGTTGATTCCGTAAAGCTGATCAACGACCGCGAAACGGGCAAGCCCCGTGGCTTCGGCTTCGTTGAGATGGGCGGGACCGAGGCGCAAGCCGCGATCCAGGGCCTGAACGGCTACCAGATGAACGGCCGTCCGCTGCGCGTCAACGAAGCGCAGGAACGTCCGCCGCGCCCGCGCCAGGGTGGCGGTGGCCCGTTCCGCCGTTGATCGGCACGGGCTAACTACCAGCGACGCAGCTACGAAAAGAACCCCGCACCAGGCGGGGTTCGATTCGAAGTTGGTTCGCTAGGTTGTTAGCCTTCGGCGTGGATCAACGGCGGAACGGACCACCGCCACCCTGGCGCGGGCGCGGCGGACGTTCCTGCGCTTCGTTGACGCGCAGCGGACGGCCGTTCATCTGGTAGCCGTTCAGGCCCTGGATCGCGGCTTGCGC
>DATEII010000067.1:0-39808 GCA_035279135.1 Steroidobacteraceae bacterium | reverse complement strand
CCTCGCAGGGCTGTCGCCGGCGACGCAGGAGGGTGAGGCGCGCGGCAGCCGCAATGAGTTCATCCAGTGGATCCAGGACGTGCGCGACCAGCGCGGCCTGGTGCGTGGTTACGTGCGCTACGAGAACGAGATCCGGGTCGGTGCGAATGCGCGGCAGATCGTGCACCGCGCGATGCAGTTCGCGCACAGCGAACCGCGCGGACCGGTGTACGTCACGGCGGCGCGCGAGGTGCTCGAAAGCGAGGTGCCGCGCGCGCGTGACACGCGACCCTGGCCGCCCGTGGTCCCCGGCGCATTGAGCGCGGAACTGGCCGCGGAGATCGGCGCCGCCCTGGCCGCCGCCGGGAATCCGTTGATCGTCACGTCTTATGTGGGGCGGTCCGTCGCGGCAGTGCGGGAACTCGTCGGGCTGGCCGAAGCGCTCGGCGTCGGCGTGGTGGAGTCGGTACCGAACTACATGAACTTCCCGACGCTGCACCCCTGCTACCAGGGTGTGCAGTGGAACGAGCGGCGGCAGAACGAGGCACTGGCGCGCGCCGACGTGGTGCTGGTGCTGGACAGCGACGTGCCGTGGATTTCCGCGGTGAGCAAGCCGCGTGCCGACGCGCGCATCTTCCACATCGATGCCGATCCGCTCAAGGAGCAGATGCCGCTCTGGTACATCGGCGCGACGCGCCAGTGCCAGGCGGACGCGGCGACGGCATTGCGGCAGATCCGCGCGGCGGCCAGGGCCGATGATGCCCGCGTCGCGCAGCGGCGTGAGCGCCTGGCGGCGAGCCACGCCGCATGGCATCGCGGAGTCAGCGATCGCGAGCGGCCGCGCGACGCGTTGACGGCCGAATATCTGGTGGCGGCGATCCGCGACGCCATTGGCGATGACGCGATCGTGGTCAGCGAGTCGGTGACCAACTTCCACGTGGTCTCGCAGCACCTGCGACGCATGCATCCGGGCACGTTGTTTTCGAGCGGCGGCGGCTCGCTGGGATACAACGGTGGCGCGGCGCTCGGCGTGAAGCTGGCGCGCCCCGACGCGCTCGTGGTCGCCATCTGCGGCGACGGGTCCTATCTGTTCTCGCAGCCGTCCACCGTGCACTGGATGTCGCGCGCCTGCCAGGCGCCGTTCCTGCACGTGGTGCTGAACAATGGCGGCTGGCGCGCGCCCCGACAGGCGGTGCTCAGCGTGCATCCGGACGGCATCGCCGCGAAGGCGCCGAAGATCGACATCGACTTCCCGCAGCCGCCGGACTACGCGGGCATCGCCGCGGCGGCCGGTGGCGCGCACGCGGAGACGCTGCGCCAGGTCGCCGATGTCAGGCCAGCCCTCGAGCGCGCACTGCGTGCGGTACGGGAGGAAGGCCGCTCGGCCGTCATCGACGCGCACGTCCAGTAGGAAGGCAGGAGGCTGCCTGCCGGGGTGGGCCGTGACGCCCGCTAGGCAATCTTGAAGATCTTCTCGGCGTTGGTCTGGAAGTACTTCTTCTTGTCCGCGGCCGACATGGGCAGCTCATCCGACACGGTCACTTCGGACGGCAGGTACTGGTACGGATAATCCATGGCGTACAAGGTGTGATCCGGGCCCATGACTTCGTGGCACAACATGATGGCCGGCTTCCACGCGACGCCGCTGTTGGTGACGTACACGTTCTGGCGCAGGTATTCGCCGGGCGTGCGCTCGAGCTTGCGCAGGTGCGGATGCCGGTTGGCGCGCGTCGCCGCGGTGTGCATGTAGTCGATGCGGTACAGCCAGAACGGCAGCGCCTCGCCGCAGTGGCCGATGCCGAACTTGAGCTTCGGGAATTCATCGAACGCGCCCGAGACGATGATCCGCAGCATGTGCAGTCCCGTCTCGGCCTGGAAGCCGAACACCGCGCCGTCGAGGCCCTTCTCGAGGTACGGCTGGATCATGTCGCGCGGCGGCGAGTTCGGGTGCAGGTAGATAGGCACGTCGTGCGCCTCCGCCGCGGCGAAGATGTCCCAGAACTTCGGGTCGTCCAGTCTTTCGCCCATGGTGTGGGAATTCAGGATCACGCCCTTGAGCCCGAGCTTCGTGACGGCGCGATCCACTTCCTTCGCGGCGGTCCTCGGATCCTGCGGCGCCACGGCGGCGAGCCCCGTGTAACGCGTGGGGTACTTGCGGATCGCCTCGGCGAGCTCGTCGTTGCTCGCGGCCGCGAGCGCATTGGCCGTGCCCGCGTCGAACACCTGCACGCCGGGTGAGGTCAGCATCAGCACCTGCATGTCGATGCCGGTCGAGTCCATGTCGGCGATACGCTGCGGCCCCAGGTCCTGCAAGCGATCGACGATGAAGCGGGCGCGCTCGCTGGGGCTGTTGAGGTAGAAGCCCCACAGGCTGTTGTAACCCGGATCGTCGTAGCCATCGGCCAGCAGTTTGCGGAACAGCCTGATCTGTTCCTTCGTGGCCCATGCCTCTTCGGTGGCAATGCGTTTGTAGGCTCTCATCGCGAAATCATGACATGACGATGGTCGGTGAAAATTTCACGATGCATCGACTATTCGTTCGCGAAGGGTCGAGTCCGGGCTCGGGTACGCGCGCGCGGCGAGTATGATCCGGGCCATGTCAGCCAATATCAAAGCGGCGGCATCGCCCGCCAGCCACTACCCGGAGCTCGCGCTGTTCATCGATGGCGAGTGGCTGGGTGTGCAAGGCCGCAAGTCGCAGCCGGTGATCAATCCGGCCACCGAGGAAGTACTCGGGCAGCTGCCGCATGCCAGCGCGGCGGACCTGGACCGCGCGCTCACGGCCGCGCAACGCGCCTGGGGCGAGTGGCGCGCGGTGTTGCCGGTCCAGCGCGGCAAGATCCTCAAGAAAGCCGCGGACCTCATGCGCGCACGCGCCGAGGACATCGCGCGCATCGCGACGCTCGAGATGGGCAAGAGCATTCACGAGACACGCATCGAGGTGCAGGCCTGCGCCGAGATTTTCGACTGGTACGCGGAGGAGGGACGTCGCGCTTACGGGCGCGTGCTTCCCCAGCGCCTCCCGGGCCAGCGCATGACCATCGTCAAGGAGCCCGTGGGGCCAGTGGCCGCGTTTGCGCCGTGGAATTTCCCGGCCGGCAATCCGGCGCGCAAGATCGGCGCCGCGCTCGCAGCCGGGTGCAGCTGCATCCTGAAGCCCGCCGAGGAAGCCGCGGGGACCGCGCTCGCGATCGCGCGTGCCTTGCACGAGGCGGGGGTACCCAAAGGCGCGCTCGCGATCGTGTTCGGTGTGCCGCACGAGATCTCCACGCACCTGATTTCCTCGCCGATCATCCGCAAGGTGTCGTTCACGGGATCGATCCCGGTGGGCAAGCAGCTCACCAGGCTCGCGGCCGACGGGATGAAGCGCACGACCATGGAGCTCGGCGGTCACGCGCCGGTGCTGGTGTTCGACGATGTCGACGTCGACAAGGTGCTGGATGCCTGCGTGGTCGCGAAGTATCGCAATGCCGGGCAGGTGTGCGTCTCCCCGACGCGGTTCTACGTGCAGGAATCCATCTACCAGCGATTCGCGGAGGGATTCGCGGCGCGCGCGAAGGCGTTGCCCGTGGGTGACGGCATCGAAGAAGCGCATCGCATGGGGCCGCTGGCGCATGCGCGCCGGCTGCCCGCGGTGCAAGGCCTCATCGACGAGGCATTGACACACGGAGCGCGACTGCTGGCCGGCGGCAGGCGCATGGCGCGCAAGGGCTTCTTCTTCGAGCCCACGGTGCTGACCGATGTGCCGAACTCGGCGCGCATCATGAACGAGGAACCGTTCGGTCCCATCGCCATCCTGAATCCGTTCCGCGATTTCGATGCGGTCATGGCCGAGGCCAATCGACTGCCGTACGGTCTCGCCGCCTTCGGCTTCACCAACCACGCGCAGCGCGTGAACTTGTTAGGCGAACGGCTCGAGGCCGGCATGATCGGCCTCAACAGCTTCCAGATCTCGGTGCCCGAATCTCCGTTCGGAGGCGTCAAGGAGAGTGGTCACGGCAGCGAGGAGGGCATCGAGGGACTCGAGGCCTGCCTCGTGACCAAGTTCATCAGCCAGGGTTAACGCACCTTCCCGGCCTTGTTGACCAGCAGCAGGTTCGCGAACGTGGCGGTGTCCACGACGTCCGGCAGGTGCGAGCAGAAACCGAAGCCCACGTAGAAGGGTTCCTCGAGCTCGAGCTCGAGCGGTGGCCCGTACTGCGTCATCGGTTCACCCTCGAGACTCACGAACAAGGCGAACTTGTTGCCGCGCTTTTCGATGCCGATGCGCCGCGCGATGTCATTGACCAGCGAGTCGGGCGATTTCCCTTCGGGACGACCGCGGCCGCCCACGCGGAACTCGCGATCCTTCGTGAGCGCACCCTTTTCGGGCCGTTGTGCCAGCTGGATCATGCCGGCGCCATGCAGCGCCACGACGACCTGCCTGGAGTCATCGGCCAGCTCCTGGCGGATGACGAGCACGGCCTTGCGATCGCCGTAGCCACTGGGGTCGGGGAAGGCGATGTCGGCCGCCAGCGAAACGTCACCCTTCATCAGCTTCCAGAGGTAGCGGAATTCGTCGCGCGTGTACCAGACGTTGTAGCCCGCGGAGCTCACGGTGTAGGTGCCGTTCGCGAAGCTCGAGCTGCCTCGCACCAGCGGCGCACCGATCTCGGAAACGGTGAAGCCGTTCAGCGGCTCGGGCAACGTGAGCGTCTCGCGGTGGAAATCCGCTGGCGGCGCCACCTGCTTGTGGGTCGCCGAACCGGGGATGGCCCAATCGGGCGTCCCGGGTTTCGGCGTATAGGATTCCTGCGCAAAAACAGGAAGGGCGATGAACAGGGCCGCGCAGGCGGCGAGTCGATGTAGGGTCATGTGGCGGGACTATAACGTCCCGCCACCCGGGTTACCCAGTCAGGCCGCGACGTCCTGCTTCTCGCGCCGGTATTCGCGCGGCGTGGCGCCGAACTTCGCACGGAACACGCGACCGAAATGCGTCGGGCTGTTGAACCCATAGTCGAACGCGATCGCGGTCACCGTGCGCCCGCGCTGTGACGGCGACAGCAACGCGCGCGAGCAAGCCTCGAGTCGGCGACGCAAGATGTACCGCGCCACGGTCTCGTCCTGGTCGCTGAACAGGTGGTGCAGGTAGCGCGTGGTCATCTTGCACGCCTCGGCGATGCGCGTCGGCGTGAGGTCCGGATCGTTCAGGTGCGCTTCGATGTAGTTGATGATGCGGATGCGATGCGCCGTGGCCAGCGACGAGCGATCCGACCGCGACTGCGGCAGATCGGCATAGGCCGCGGCCACGAGATCCAGGATCGCGGTGTTGACGCGCGCCGCCGTCGGCATGTCCATCTGCTTCTGGTACTCGAACCAGAAGTTGCGCAGGAAGCGCGAGAGCAGGGCGCACACGCCGCTCTGGGCCACCATCGGGATGGCGACCAGGCACTCGGGACAGGCAATGTGGCGGCGCAGGATGGCGTCGGGAATGCCGAGCACCAGCATGCGGTTCGCCCCGCCGAAGGCGATCTCGTAGTGCCGCGTGCTGTCGCACAGTGTGAAGTCACCGGCGCCGAGCCGCGCTTCGCGGCCATCCTGGCGGTTGATGCTTTCGCCTTCCATCTGCAGGTGCAGGAAGAACAGCGAGCTGCGGGTACGCGCGACGTGGGCGCGGGAATGGCGCACCAGCTGCGCATCGGAATACACCTCGGCCAGCGTCAGGTCGCCGATGCTTGCGCGCGCGATGCTGCCATTGAAGGTGCGGATATCCACGGGATCCGAGACCAGCGGTGAGAACGTCTCGGTGGCCCGATCGTTCCAGTACGTGAGCTTGCGACGCGGATCCAGACCAATTGTCGAAAACGATTCCACGGATGCCATGACAACCTCCCCCTCGAGGCACGCCAAACGTGGGCGTTAGTTATACGGGATAGTTATTGGCCACAACCAATTCGTAGTTTTGATACGAGCTATCGATGAGCGAATTCCCTCCGGGTCGAGAAGCAGGCGGGCGCCGGGATGCAGCATTTGAGCGCCACGGGAGGGGAAACAGTGGTCCGGACCGCTCCGATACAGGATTTGATCGGCTACGCGCTGCGCCGCGCTCAAGGCGTGGTGTACGCCGACCTGAACGACGCGCTGGCACGGATATCGCTGAGGCCCCTGCAATTCACGCTGTTGCTCATGGTCGCCGAGAACCCGGGCTCCAGTCAGTCCAGTGTTTGTGAGGCACTGGGCATGCAGAAGGCCAATTGCGTGCCCACCATGAGCGAGCTGGAACGCCGCGGCTACATCATCCGGCGCAGGTCCGCCAACGACGCGCGAAGCTACGAACTACACATCACCAACAAGGGCAAACGCATCCTGCAGCGCGCCGGCGAAGTCCAGTCCATGCACGAACAACGCCTGATCGAACGGATCGGTGTCGACGGCCGCGAACAATTGCTGCGCCTGTTGGGTAAGCTCACCGAGACCAAATGACCCAGATCGTCGAACTGCAACGCCACGGGGACGTCGCCGTCATCGTGGTGGATAACCCGCCCGTCAACACCATCACGGCTGCCGCCCGCGCCGGCATGACCGATGCCATGAAGCGGGTAGCCGCGGACCCCTCGGTGCGGGCCGTCCTGCTGCGCACCGGTGGCAACAATTTCTTCACGGGTGCGGACATCAACGAATTCTCCGGCCCGCCGAAAGAAGCCGAGTACCGCGAGCTGTGGGCGCGCTTCGAGGATTCGCCGGTCCCGACCATCGCGGCCCTGCACGGCTCGGCGCTCGGCGGCGGACTCGAGCTCGCCATGGCCTGCCATTTCCGCATTGCGACACCCAACGCGAAGCTCACGTTGCCCGAAGTGACGCTGGGCATCATCCCGGGTGCCGGTGGCACCCAGCGGCTGCCCAGGCTCATCGGTCCGGACCAGGCACTGCGCATGATCTTCGACGCCAGGCCATGGGATGCGCCGAAGGCACGCGAGCTCGGCCTGATCGACGCGATCATCGAGGGAGATTTCGTGGCAGGCGCACTCGAGTACACGCGGGATCTGGTGGCGCGCGGCGTGGGGCCACGTCCCACCTCGGCGCGCAGCGTCGATTCCGGGCAGATGGACTCCGCATTCGAGGACAAGTGGTACACCGAAGCCCGGCGCATGTACCCGAATCGCACCGCCGCACAGACCGCCATCAAGGCGGTCCTGGCAAGCGCCTTGCCGATCGAGCAGGGCCTGCTGGAAGAGGACAAGTACGCCAACCAGACCAAGGGAACCCTCGAGGCGCGCGGCGCCATCCACGTGTTCTTCGCGGAACGCGAAAGCCGCAAGGTGGAAGGGTTGCCGCCCGGCGAGGCGAAGAAGATCGCGAAGGCCGGCGTGATCGGCGCGGGCACCATGGGTGGCGGCATCGCGATCGCGTTTGCCAACGCCGGTGTGCCGGTGACCTTGCTGGATGCCAACGAGGCGGGCCTGGCCAAGGGGCTGGCGACCGTCGATGCAACCTTGGAAAGCATGGTGAAGCGGGGACGCATCGATGCCGCCGAGAAGACACGGCGCCTGGGCCTGATCACCGGCACGCTCGAGTACGCGGACCTGGCGGCCGCCGACGTGATCATCGAGGCGGTGTTCGAGAGCATGGACCTGAAGAAGAAAGTTTTTGCCGAGATGGACGCGGTCGCGAAGCCCGGCGCCGTCCTGGCAACCAATACCTCGACGCTGGACGTCGACGAGATCGCGGCCTCGATCCGCCGCCCGGAGGACGTCATCGGCCTGCATTTCTTCTCGCCGGCGAACGTGATGCCGTTGCTGGAAGTGGTGCGTGGCGAGAAGAGCTCCCCGACGGCGATCCGCACCTCCATGGAGCTCGCGAAGACGCTGCGCAAGACCCCCGTCCTGGCGCGCGTATGTTACGGCTTCATCGGCAATCGCATGATGGAGGGCTACGCGCGCGAGGCGCTGCGGCTCACGCTCGAGGGCGAGACGCCACGGCGCGTCGACACCGTGCTCGAGCAGTTCGGCATGGCCATGGGCATCCTCGCGGTGTTCGACATGGCCGGCATCGACGTCGGCGTGAACGTGCATCGCACGAATGCGCATCGGTATCCGCCGGACCCGACTTACTACCAGGCGGATGCGGCGCTCCATGCGGCGGGGCGACTCGGTCAGAAGACCGGGAAGGGCTTCTACCGCTACGAGAAGGGTGATCGCACGCGCCACGATGATCCCGAAGCCATCGCGATCCTGACTCGACGCGCGGCGGAGCTCGGCATCGAGCAACGCCTGCACACCGACCAGGAGATCCAGGAGCGCTGCATCTTCCCGCTACTCAACGAAGGGCTGCGCATTCTCGAGGAGGGCGTCGCGCAGCGCGCCAGCGACATCGACGTCGTGTGGTGCATGGGTTATGGATTCCCACGTTACCGCGGCGGCCCGATGTTCTACGCCGACACCATCGGCCTGCCGGCGCTGCTCGCCGGCATGCAGAAATACCGCGAGATGTTCGGGCCGACGCACTGGGAACCGGCGCCTTTGCTCGTGCGCCTGGTGCGTGAAGGACGTACCCTTGCGGACTGGGATCAGCAACGCCGCGGAGTGAAAGAGTGAAGGTCAACGATCTGATTGCCATCGACGTGCACACGCACGCCGAGGTGTCCTGCCGCCAGGAGCCCGACCCGGCATCCGAGCCATTCGACACGGCCGCGAGCAAGTACTTCAAGGCCGACAAACGCAAGACCATCCCGGAGACGGTGGCTTACTACCGCGAGCGCAAGATCGGGCTCGTGATGTTCACGGTGGACACCGAGTTCGAGATGGGCGTGCGCCGCATCCCGAACCAGGAGGTCATCGACGCGGCCCGCGAGAACTCGGACATGATGGTGGCGTTTGCGTCCATCGATCCGCACAAGGGCAAGATGGGTGTGCGCGAGGCGCGCCGGCTCATCGAAGAGGGCGGCATCCGCGGCTTCAAGTTCCACCCCACCTGCCAGGGTTTCTTCCCCAATGATCGCTTCGCCTACAAGCTCTACGAAGTCATCGCCGAGCACAAACTACCGGCGATCTTCCACTCGGGCCATTCGGGCATCGGCACCGGCATGCCCGGCGGCGGCGGCCTCAAGCTCAAGTATTCGAACCCGATGCACGTCGACGACGTGGCCGCGGACTTTCCGGACATGACGGTCATCATCGCGCACCCATCGTGGCCCTGGCAGGACGAGGCGCTGTCCGTCTGCCTGCACAAACCCAACGTGTACATCGACCTCTCGGGCTGGTCGCCGAAATACTTTTCGCCCGAGCTGATCCGTCATGCGAACTCGCAGCTCCGGCACAAGATGCTGTTCGGCTCGGACTTCCCGCTGATCACGCCCGACCGCTGGATGAAGGACTTCGCGGAGGCGGGCTTCAAGCCCGAGGTGCAGCCGCTGATCCTGAAGGAAAACGCGATCAGGGCCTTGAAGCTGGGTTAGCGGCGACGCCGGCCGGCACCGCCGCTTCCGAGGTGCTCTCGAATTTCACGAACAGCAGCGCGATGGCGCCGACCAGCGAGCCGCAGCCCATGATGATCGACACTGTCTGCAGCGAATACCCCTGCCCGAATAGATAGCCGGCGAGGATGGGGGCCAGTGCCGCGCCACCGCGGCCCGCGCCGATCACCACGCCGGTACCCGTGGCGCGCAGGTGGGTGGGGTAGGCCAGTGCCAGCAGTGTGTACAGGCCGACGATGCCGGCATTGGTGAAGAAGCCGCAGATCGCGACGATGGCCTTGAGCCCGGCGAGATCGGCCTGGCCCCTGCCGAAGATCGAGATGGAAATCATGCCGAGGACCAGCACACCGCTGGTCAACCAGATGAGGTTCATGCGCAGCGCGAGGATGCCGAGGATGGCACCGCCGGTGGCACCGCCGACACTCGCCCAGAACAATACGTCTGCGATGTTGGAAGGCGAGAAACCCATCTTGGCCACGATGGGCGCCACCCACTTGAGGATGTAATAGAAGGAGGTGATGTGCGCGAAATAAGCGAACACCAGCAACAGCGTGAGCAGCAGGTATTCCTTGCGGAACACCGCGGCGAGCGGCGCCTTTGCGGGAATTGAGCTCAAGGGCGGCAACGACTCGATGACACTGCGCCCCATGCGCCGCAACGTCGAGTTGATGCGCTCCAGCGCGTTCGCAGGTTGTTTGCGGCACAGCCACGATACCGACTCGGGCACCAGGAACCAGACCACCGGGATCATCAGCGCGGTGGCGGCCGCGCCGAGCTCGAACACCACGCGCCAGCTGTGCGTCTTCAACAGCGGCGAGAGGATGAACGCCGCGAGGATGTTGCCGAGTGGATAGCCGATGGTCATCAGCGCCACCCAGAACTTGCGGGATTTGTCGTTGGAGAATTCCGCCGCGGTGGCATTGATCGCCGCGAGCATGCCGCCGATTCCGAGGCCGGTCCAGAAGCGCCAGGCCGCGAGCCACTCGCGGGTGTCGGCGTGCGAGCAGGAGTACATGCCCACGGCCATGACCACGAGGAAGATGAGGATGGCGCGGCGCCGTCCGTACAGATCGGCGATGCCCCCGAGTACGAACGAGCCCACCGCCATGCCGAGCAGATCCGCGGCCAGCACCACGCCGAGCTCGGTCGATGCCTTGAGCCCGAAATCCTTCATGATGCCCGGCGTCGCAAAGCTGATCGCGAGCAGGTCGAAGCCATCGAGCGCATTCAGGAAAACTGTCACCGTGCACACGATGATCTGCAGCTGGCTCATGGCCGAAGTCGCGAGCAGGCTGCGTGGATCGTTTTGATTCATGTTGTGGTATCCCCTCGCGGCGAGAATAACATCGCGCCTCGCGCCGACTTTGTACTGAGCGCGAGTTCGCTCAAGCGCGAAAGACATTGCAGTTGAAGTGGAGTCGCGTAGCCATGCCCGGCCAAGATTTCGCCTGGCGTTCGATATGCGAATTCGCGCTCGGCGGGTTCTGAGAAAAAGACCGTAAGCTACTGATCCAGGAGACTTGATGACCCCGTTGATCCCGTCCCGTGCCGATCACGTCGGCAGCTTCCTGAGACCCCGTTACCTGCTGGAGGCGCGCGAGCAGCATGCGCGCAAGCAGATCGATGCCGCACAACTGCGTGCGGTCGAGGACCGCGCCATCGCCGACGTCATCCGCATGCAGGAAGACGTGGGAATGCAGGCGATCACGGATGGCGAATTCCGCCGCACGTACTTCCACATCGACTTCCTCAAGCAACTCGACGGCGTCCAGTCGGACGATCCCAAGATCGTGGTCAAGGCGGACGGTAGCGAAGAGCTCGCGCCGCCGGTGATGCGCGTGACGGGCAAGGTGCGTCACGCGCGCGACATCCAGCGCGCGGACTTCGAGTACCTCAAGGCAAACACCCGGCGCACGCCGAAAGTCACGATCCCGTCACCCACGATGCTGCACTTCCGTGGTGGCCGTGCCGGGATCAGTCAGAAGGACTATCCGGATCTCGAGCAGTTCTACGACGATGTGGCCAAGGCATACGGGGACGAACTGCGGTCACTCGCGGCCGCGGGCTGCAACTACGTGCAGATGGACGACACCAATCTCGCCTATCTGTGCGACATGAAGATGCGCGAGGCGGCGCGTGCGCGTGGTGACGATCCGAACGAGCTGCCGCATCGATATGCGAACTTCATCAACCGCGTGGTCGCGCAGAAGCCGGCGGGCATGACTCTCGCCGTCCACCTGTGCCGCGGCAACTTCAAGAGCGCGCACGCGGCCGAGGGCGGTTACGAGCCGGTCGCCGAGGCCCTGCTTGCCGAGATGAAGGTCGATGCGTATTTCCTCGAATACGACGACCAGCGCAGCGGCGACTTCCGCCCGTTGCGTTTCCTGCCCAAGGGCAAGGTGGTGGTGTTGGGATTGATCACCACCAAGCTCGGCGCGCTCGAGCCGAAGGATGACATCAAGCGGCGCATCGACGAGGCCGCGAAATACGTGCCGCTCGAGCAGCTCGCGCTGTCGCCGCAATGCGGCTTCTCGAGCAGCTACCACGGCAACGACATCGAGATGAGCCAGCAGACCGCCAAGCTGCGCCTCGTGGTGGACGTGGCGCGCGACGTCTGGGGTGGTTAGCGCGGGCGGGTGGCGGATGCCCGGGCGCAGCGGCTTGCAGCGTCGCGCAGGCAGCGAGCGCCAGTGCGGTCGAGAGGGGATGCCTCATATATGATCCCGCTCCTATGCCGATCACCCACATGCAGCACTACATGGTCCTTTCCAAGGACCTCGAAAAGACGCGCCAGTTCTATTGCGACGTGCTCGGTTTGCGCACCGGGCCGCGGCCGCCGTTCGACTTCGAAGGGCTGTGGATCTACGTGGGTGACGTGGCCGTAGTGCATGTGGCCGGGCAGGCGAGTTACGAGGAGACCGGCCGGCTGGCCGACGTGACAAGGGAACGCCATGGCAGTGGCAGCGTGGATCACATCGCGTTCGCGGCCACCCACTACGACGAGCTGATCGAGAGTTTCCGCAAGCATGGCGTGAAGTACCGCGCCACGCAGGTGCCCGGCAGCGACTTGCGCCAGCTGTTCGTGCTCGATCCGGACGGTATTCAGATCGAGATCAATATCCGCGCCAACGCGTCCGGCTGAGACAGGAACGGCGAATGATCCGTGTCCAGCGTGAACACCGGGTCACAGGGTAGCGAGGCCTGCATGCGGCGCTGGGCCGCGTGTGTGACGGCCCGGTCGCGAAGCGTCTCGATGTAGGCACGCGGCACGCGTCCGAACCTCTCCGCCGTGGTCCGGACCGGCGCTGCCAGCACTCGCAGCGGTTCGGGCGTCAGGCGCGTGCGGGCGAACTCGAAATCCTCCGGCGTGCATTCACCGTAGAAGGTTTCACGCAGCACTTCGCCGCGAATGGCGCAGGTGAGGCCGCGCTTCACGGCCACCATGTGGGATGGAATCAGCGAGCCCGCATCGCCACGCGCTTCTTCGGCGACACTGCGGCCATCGGCCAGAAGATAGGCCGAGAGATAGACCAGTCTGCCGATCGCCTGCGGCGCGAGCTCGGCAGCACCACTGATCACCGCGCCGCCGCGGCTGTGTCCCACCAGCACGCAGCCCGCTTCGCGCTGTGCGATACCCGCCACGAGCTGCGCCCAGTCTTCGAGCGTTCCCTGTGAGGGAAGGTCGGGCGCCAGCACTTTCGCGCCGGATCTTTCCAGCAGCGGTGCCAGCTTGTGCCAGCACCAGGCGCCATGCCAGGCGCCCGGGATGAGGACGAAGGTTCGTGAAGTCACGGGCGCGCACGATACCGGCGCGCGCGCCGCCTGTCAGTCGCGGAACACGGCGCGCGTGGTCGCGAACGCGCGCGTGGTGAGCTCGTCGAGCGGCCAGGCGCGTTGCGCCTTGTTGAGCACTTCGATGCCCCAGGGTCCCGCATACACCGGCCGCAGCGCGTCGACGAAACCGCGCACGTCGAACTCACCTTCGCCGCAGAAGGCGCGATGACAGGTGGTCTCGGTGACCATGTCCATGCCCGCCGGCGCCTGGAGGTACCCGTCGTTGATTTCGATGGACATCAGGTACGGCTTGGGAAACGCCGCGACGGCGGCGTACGGCATGCCGAGCTTCACGACGTGCCAGAGATCGATGCAGATGCCGCCATTGGGCTGCGCGGCGCCGGTGCACAGCGCGATGGCATCGCCCAAAGTCTCGATACGCGAGAACGGCATGAACTCGAACACGATTTTCGTGCCGTGATCGCGCGCCTCGCCGCAGAGCTGCGCGAACTCCTCCATGAGCCGGTCCATGGGCACGGGCGTCTTGAAGAAGTCGCCCACCTTGATGTGCCGCGCGCCCAGGGCCTCGGCGCTCTCCAGCAGCATGTTTCGCGTGGCGTCCGAGACGCGGCGCTTTTCGCCGTCCACGAACCAGTCGGTGAGGAATTCCAGCTCGATGTGGCGGATGCCGTGGTCATCGAGGATGCGCTTGATCTCGGACAAGGAATGTTGCCGGCGCAGGTGCACGAGGTCGGCGTGCCAGATGCCCAGGCCCGTGAACCCGGCGCGCGACGCGGATTTCGCGCGATCGCGCAGCGAGAACGGGCTGTACTCGCGCTCGGTATGCGGCTCGGCCGCGCCGCAGATGGTCCAGTACGACGCGAGCAGTTCCGGTGGGCTCATGCCACGTAGCCATAGCGCAGGTTGCTCGGGTTGCCGGCCCAGTGCATGCGCATGGCGCTGATATCGTCATCGCGCAGCGCCGCGGCGGCGGTCTTCGGGTCGAGCTTGTAGTGTTTGGCGGCATTGCCCGCGAAGATCGCGCTCTTGACCGGCCCGTCCGCCGCGCCGAGCGGCTTGAAGCCATGCTTCTTCTGCATGTCTTCGGGGATCTCGAGACGGCGCATGGCCTCGATCTGCCATTGCGGCGAGCCGTACCAGACGGAATCGGTGCCCCAAACTACTTTCTCCACGCCCAGTCCCTTGATGAGCGTCCCGACCAGCGCGGCGGCGAGTCTCGGATGGGTCACGCAGGTATTGGCGAAGCAGGTGCCGAGCTCCGCATGCACGTTACTGACACCGAACTTCTGCGGAATCTCGGCGAGGTCCGTGACCCAGTCGATGCGGCCGGTGTCTTCGAACTGCTTCAGCGAAGCGTCCGGCAGCTCGATGAACGGTCGCAGCGCCGAGTGGTAGATGATGAAGGTGATCTGCGGCCAGTCCTTGGCGGCCTTGCCGAGGTCCCACACGGTGGCGTTCTTCCAGACTTCGGGCCAGCTCTTCTCGTAGTCGGCGGGCAGCAGTCCCTTGTGGATGCACACGGTGTTGATGCCCGACTTCACGCACTTCTCGTAGAAGGGATAGACGCGCTTTTCATCGTCCAGGCGCCAGTTCGAGCCCTTCTTGGTCAGGAAGATCGGGTCACCGATCGTGTAGCCCTTCCAGCTGTCCGGCTTGATGACTTCGATGCAGCGGTCGACCTCATCGAGCCAGCCGTCCTTCATCGGCTGGATGATGGAATGCGCCAGCATGCGGCGCGAGCGTGCCACGGTATTGACCGAGGTGCGCGCGGCGGCGATCTGGTCGTTGGTCAGGAACAGGTTGAACTCGTCGTCCACCGGCGAGCCCGACAGCAACGCCACCTTGGTGTCACTGTCGACGTAGATCTCCTTCACGTAGTTCGCGAATTTCATGCGGTCCACGGACTTCTCGTTCTGCAGCGCCGGGTTCCAGAACTGCTTGGCGAATTGCGAGAGCCCGGTGATGGCCACCTGGCCGTAGTCGTCGCGCACGAAATGCGTCTGGCAGTCGAAGATGAACTGGCCGGCGAGGCCTCGCGCGCGCGCTTCGGCGGCGCCCGGCGTGGCGGCCTCGGCCCTCGAGGCGCTGAAGAGCGGACCGAACACGGTGTTCATGGCCACGAAGGCGGCCGACATGCCCGCGCTCGAGGACAGGAACTGGCGCCGGCTCATGCCGTGCCTGGGCGCGAGTTCGTCGGCGAGTCGCTTGATCTCTTGCTCGACGCGCCGCTGGTCCGGAGTCTGCGGCAAGGGCGTGAATTCGCCGTTGGAAATCATCTGCGTGGGAATGGGTGTGTCGAGCGTGGCCGTTTCAGCGGGTGAAAGGCTGCGCAGGTCGTCGTCGCTCAGGTATCGCATGGGGTCCCGGTGTCATCGCCAGTGAGGGAGAAATCAGGCGCCCGGGGCCCCGGGCACACTCAACTGAAAGCGGCGCCCGAATGAACCCACAGTGCAATGCGGGCTCGAGGTCGTCGGCTAGGATTCACAGCACAACCAGGGGGTTCGTCATGCAGGTCAGGTGGGCGTTGATCATCGGCATGTTCGTTGCGGCCTCGTTGCCTGCGAACGCGCACATCAGCAAGAAGCCGAATGCACAGAAAGCCATCGCGTTCCTCGAAACGGTCTTCAACCAGAAGAAGGTCAAGGAAGGCTTCGACAAGTACGTCGGCGACAAATACATCCAGCACAACCCGATCGCCGCCGATGGCAAGGATGCGGCGGTCGAAGTGCTCGGCAAGGCGCTGCAGGCGCTGCCCGGCTGGACCTATGAGATCAAGCACGCGTACGTGGACGGCGACTACGCCATCGTCCACTCGCACGTGCGCATGAAACCCGATGACCGCGGCATGGCAGTAGTCGACATCTTCCGCTTCGAGAAGGGCAAGGTGGTCGAACACTGGGACGTGGTGCAGCCGATCCCGGAGAAGTCGGCCAACGACAACACGATGTTCTAGCCGGGTGATCACGCGGCGCTGCGTTGCCACTCCAGCAGCGCGCCGGTGACGGCTTCGGGTCGTTCCATCGTGCACATGTGCCCGCAGTCGGGCACGAGCACCAGCCTCGCGCCGGGAATCTTCTGCGCCATGTCGATGTGACGCTGCGCCGGCGCCCAGCCGTCCTGCTCGCCGCACAGGACGAGCGTCGGACAGCTGATGTCGGCTAACAAGCCGCTGGCGTCCGGCCGCGCGAGCAACGCGCGGATCTGCGCGGCGAACATGTCGGCGCTGCGGCGCGCGAACATGTCGATGACGCCGCGAATCAGCGTTTCATCGTCCAGGCGGGGCGACCACACCATGCCCTGGACCCAGCGTCGGGCCATCGCGGCCATGCCGCGTTCGCGCGCGAGAGCGAGCAGCTCATGCCGTCCCGTGGCTTCCCGTTCGCCGGGTTCACCGGAGGCCAGTGGCTGCACGCCGGTATCGAGCAGCGCGAGCGCGCTCACGCGCTCGGGTGCGCGCCGCAGGATCTCGAGTGCCACGCGACCGCCCATCGAATGACCGGCTACCGCGAAACGCGGCGGCGCTTCGCGCAGGACTTTCTCCGCCATCGCCCCGAGAGAATCCAGCAAACCATAGTCGGGGATGATGACGGGTGCGCCTGCCTCGAGCGG
Source organism: Steroidobacteraceae bacterium (assembly GCA_035279135.1). Lineage (GTDB taxonomy): Bacteria > Pseudomonadota > Gammaproteobacteria > Steroidobacterales > Steroidobacteraceae > CADEED01. Next base: position 22,974 of record DATEII010000067.1, on the reverse strand, counting down.
CGCGCGCGCATGTGCCCAGACGGCTTCGTCGGAGACCAGGCCGGGCAGCAGGACGACGGGTGAGGGATTCACTCGCAGCTGATGCGGGGCGCGCCGGTCTTGCACTTCAGCCCCATCTGGATGGCTCGACCCCCGGAACGAACTGCTGCTCGGGTTTGCCGCTGCGGCTCAGGGACAACGCGGTCTTCACGGCCGGCCGCGCGGCAATGCGTTCGAGGTATTCCATGATGCGGGGTGTGGCGGTTGCATTCACGATGTCCGGCGCAAGGTCCGGTATCACGCGCAACATCGCAAAAGCGTCGATGTCGGCAATCGTGTAGTTCGGGCCCGCGAGCCACGGACCCTTCGCGAGTTGCGCTTCCACGCGCGACACGGGGAACTTGAGTCGTTCACGCGCGGTGGCCTGTATCTGCGGTGTGTAGGTGCCGTCGAGCAACGCCGTGAAATTCAGGCGCCGCTCCTGCGGCCCGACCTCTTTCAGTTTCGCCTCGAGCGCGCCGCGGTCCATGGCGGCGAGCTTCGGTGCGAGGTACTTGATGCAGCCGAGGATGGGCACCAGGGAGCCGAGCTGCGCGCCGAGGAATTGCCCTGAGGCGCGCAGCCGATACTGGTCATGGGCCGACTCGGGCAGCAGTGATTCTCCCGGCAACGCCTCGGCGATGTACTCGAGCATGAAGAACGAGCTCGAGATCAGCGTGCCATCGTGCAGCAGCAACGGCCCTTCGCGCTCGAGATGCAGATGGGCTTCGACGTCGCCCGAGAATCCGAGCCCGAATTGCTCGAGCTTGTCGGAATCGAACCAGCGGCTCTGGAAACTGGCCTTTTTCTCGTGCAGCGCGATCAGCGGCTTCAGGTAGAAGGTGTTGGGTTCGGAGTGGAACAGCTCAAGCATGGGCCGGGCGCTCCAGGAATTTCACGCGTTGTGCCATGGCCGTGCGGCCCAGCGACCAGATCTTCTTCGCCGCGGGCCGCTCGTAGATGCGGCGCAGCCACTCCATGATGTTGGGCGTCTTCGCATCGTTGCAGTGATCGGGCTGTGACAGCGGCAGCGCGTACCCGAGATTGAAGCCATTCATGTCGCCGAGCGAGTAACGCGTGCCTGCGATCCAGGGATGGCGCGACAGGTGATCCTCGAGAATGCCGGTGCAGTAATGCACGCGGCGGCGTGACTCGGTGAGCTCGGCCTCGCTGAATTCATTGAACATGGCCTTGCGCCAGGCGATGCGGCGCGACTCCAGCGGAATGCGCGCAATGGCCGCTTCGAGCTCCTCGCGCGGCCGCTGGCGCACGGCGGGGCCGACGAACACGCTCCAGCCGATCATGCTCAGGCTCGGCGCGAAGTAGCTGTCGAAGAAGCGCATCCACCAGCGCATCCGCCAGCGCTCCTTCGGATCCATGGGTTTGAGTGGCGGACCGTCGAATGCGTCGTCGACGTATTCCATCATCGGTGTGGACTCGGTGAGCACGAGGTCACCATGCACCATGGCCGGAATGGTGCCGTCCGCGTTGATCTTCAGGTAGTCAGGCTGGTGCTGGTCGAACTTCAGCAGGTCGATGTAATGGCTTTCGAAGTCGACGCCTTTCTCGGCGAGCGCGAGCATCGGTTTGCCGGAGTTGGCGTTCGGCTCCCAGTGATACAAGTGCACCGTCATCGAACCCCCTCCGGCAGATCAGATACTAGTTAGAAAGACAGCAACGCCTGCACCTCGAAGCCGGCGGCGCGCAGTTTCGCGGCACCACCCAGATCCGGAAGGTCCATGACGAAGCAGGCGGCGACCATGTCCGCGCCCGCTTCCTGCAGAAGCCGGGCGGCCGCGGTCGCGGTTCCCCCCGTGGCGATGAGGTCGTCGATGAGCAACACCTTTTCGCCATGCTCGATGGCGTCCCGATGCATCTCCATCTCGTCGACGCCGTATTCCAGCGAATACGCCACGCGCACCGTTTCGTGCGGCAACTTGCCGCGCTTGCGGATCGGCACGAATCCTGCCGCAAGGCCGTGCGCCACGGCTCCACCCAGAATGAAACCGCGCGCCTCGATGCCGGCAACTTTGTCGATGCCGCGACCGCGCCAGGGCGCGATCAATGCTTCGATGGTGATCTCGAAGGCACGGCGCTCGCGCAACAGCGTGGTGATGTCGCGAAACTGGATGCCGGGCTTGGGGTAATCCGCGATCGTGCGGATCGACTGACGGAGAAATTCTCGTTGTTGTTCATTCACGGCGGCCGAGTGTAGAGATTTGTGTAACACTGTGTCTACAAAGGAAATCCCGGAGCCACGAGTTGATCAAGTCGATAACGTCCGCGCTGATTGCAGTCTCAGTCGTGTTGGCCGCGCCAACCCAGGCCACGCAATACCCGCTCGCGGGCGACGACGCGCAGATGTTCGGCGACAACGAGACCATCACCGCATTCGGCGAGGACACCTTGCCCGACCTCGCGCGCCGCTACAGCCTGGGTTACGAGGAGATCCAGCGCGCCAACCCGGGCGTGGACCTCTGGTTGCCGGGCGAGGGCACCACGATCCTGCTGCCAGGCCAGCGATTGCTGCCGCAGGGCGCGCACGAAGGCATCGTCGTCAATCTACCCGAGCACCGTCTCTACTATTACCCCAAGGTGAAGAAGGGTGAGGCGCCGTACGTCATCACCTATCCGGTGAGTATCGGCAAGATGGACTGGAACACGCCGCTCGGAAAGACGCGCATCGTCGACAAGAAGAAGAATCCGCTCTGGTATCCACCGGAGTCGGTGCGCAAGGAACACGCCGAGCGTGGCGAGCCGTTGCCCACGGTGGTCAAGGCCGGTCCCGACAATCCGCTCGGCGCCTATGCGATGCGCCTCGCCATCACACCTGGCGCGTACCTGATCCATGGCACGAACAATCCCATCGCCGTGGGCATGGCGATCACGCACGGCTGCATCCGCATGTATCCGGAGGACATCGAGGCGCTGTTCCCGCTCGTCCCTGTGAATACGCCGGTGTGGCTCATCAACGAGCCCGTCAAGGTGGCGCGCGTCAATGGACAGGTGTGGCTCGAGGTGCATCCCCCGGTGGACGCCGAAGGCCAGCGCGCGGAAATCGATCTCGAGGGTTTCTACGCTCTCGCCAATGCGGCCTTGGGAGATCAGCCGGCGGCCATCCACTGGGATTTCGTGCTCGCGACCTTGCAGGAGGCGTCGGGGATCCCGCAGATGATCGGCCTCGAAGTGGATCCGGGCGATGTTCCGCCGCAAGCCCCGCCCGCCATCATCACGACACCCGCAAGCGCACCGGAAAGTGTGCCGGCTCCCGCGGGTCCCGAATCTCCGGCGGCTCCCGTCGAACCTACGCCGGGCCCGGCAGCGACTCCCGCATCCGCGCCGGCTGAACAGCCGGCTCCCCCGGCTAACTAGCCGGAACCAGCCTCGCGATCTCCGCGCGCACCTCGACGATGCGCGGAGCATCGGCTCCCGGCATCTTCTCGGCGTCATTGAGGATGTCGCGCAGAGCCGCCGCGTCCCTGCGCAGGGTCGCGGCGGGAATCACGCCGGCGCGCACCATGCCCGACGCCAGGCGCACGTAGTTGGAGACGGATTCGACCACCACGGCCGGACGCTGCGCCGCGAACCCGGCACGCGTGCGCATGCCATAAAGATTCAACGTGGGATTCATGATGGTCATGCGATCGATCATCGGAATGGCTTCGTCACCGAAACGCCGCGCCTGGTCGGCATTCGTGACGCGCGTGCGCCAGTTGACGCGCAGCTCGAGCGCCTCGGGATACCAGCCGTCCGCCCAAGGAATCTCGGCGAGGTGGTCGTCCGCCTTGGCGACCGCCTGCCATTCCGATCTGGCGGCCCGCCGCGCGGCGGCCAGCAGCTCCGCCGACGAACCAGCGAGCGGCGTCGCGACCTCGGCGATGTCGGGATCCGCGGTACCGCGGGCGAGATCGCCGAAATGATCGCGCAGGAATTCCTGGCGCAGCGCGATGTCGTCGGGGTATTGATCGATCGCGAGGCGGAAAGTCTCCATCGACCGCTGCCGGTCACGACGCATGCGGTAATAGAAGGCGCGCGCGTACTGGCCATCCGGCGTGTCGCCGAGGATCTGCGCCATGTGGCCGACACGATCCGAGAGACTGGGATCGACGAGCACGAACAGGCCATTGCGGCGCACGAGGTACTGGAACGAGAGGGAAGACCGCAGGCTGGTGTAGACCTCGGAGTCGGCGCGCTGCGAGGGATCGTAGGCCGCGAGGAAGCGGCCGCTGCTCTCGCCCGTCATGCCGCGACCCTGTTCGTACACGCTGGAAGTCGCGATGCGATTGTCGTCGTCGGTGATCAATGGCGCGTTGGCAGCGATGCGGCGCGCGCCAGCCGAATCCAGCACCAGCGCGCACACCAGGTCTTCGGTGTTGTTGATGCCGAACCGCGCGTAGTGCAGCGGCGCGCTGCGCAGCGGCTGGCCGGTGGCGGCGAGCCGGCTCTCGAGATCCAGGGGCTGGTCGCTGGCCAGGAACACGAGCGTGTTCGGATCGGGCCGATAGACACGCACCTCGCCGAACACGCTGAGCATGGTCGCGGTCAGCGAGCGCAACAGGTCCTCGTCCATGAAGATCACGTTCATCCATTGCACGAACACGCCGTCGGCCGTCAGGTGATCGTGTGCGAGCTGCATGAACTCGCGCGTGTACAGGTGCGATGCGCCCGCGGTCCACGGGTGTGACGGCTGCGAGACGATGGCGTGATAGCGGCGGTCGGTGAGACGCAAGGCGCCACGCGCGTCATTGAGGATGACGTGCACGCGGCGATCGGACAGCGGATCCCGCCGTCGCAACGCGGCGGTGGCGCGGTTCGCGTCCAGCACCTTGGGCTCGAGCTCGATGACGTCGATGTGCTCGATGCTGGGTGGAACCCCTTCGATGACCACGCCGCCGCCATAACCGACGATCAGCATGTCGCGGGCCTGCGGGCGCGCGATCACCGAGAGCGGCGACAGCCAGTATTCACCGCTGAAACGCGGCACCGCGCCGGGCGAATCCATCAACGCTTCCGGAAGGCCGTTGGTCCGCAGCGCGAGCGAGCCATCCTGCGAGAGCACGACCACGCTGGCACTGCGGCCCACGTCGTAATAGAGCACGCGACCGGTATTGTCGATGTTGAGCGGAGAGGTCCGGAGCAGCAGCGTCGGCGGCTGCGGAACGAAAAACGCGCAGGCCAGCAAGGCGGCGACGCTCACCGCGCCGGCCACGATGCGATTGACGGGCGCGAGCACCCAGAACGCCGCGATGCCCAGTGCCGCGCTGGCATATACGGCCGCGCGGATCGCACCTTCGTACTTGAGCGCGGGAATGAGCACGAAGCCGGCGGCCAGTGATCCGACGATGGCGCCGACCGTGTTCCAGGCATACACGCGCGCGCTGGCCGGAGCCGCGTCATCCGCGTCGCGCGCGAGGATGCGCACCGCGAGTGGATAGGTCATGCCGATGGCGACGGTCATCGGCAGCAGCAGCAATCCCGAGAACACGGCATTCCAGGGGACTTGCACGAAGCCGAGATCGCGCACGTTCTGCATGAGACCGCCGACGCCTGGCATCAGCCGGTCGAGTTGTAGATAGGCCACGGCCGCGGCGGCCGCGGCCAGCATCAGCGCCCCGGCGAGCGCATGAACCGCCGCCTCGCGCGTACGCGCGAGCGTCGCGCCGATGAAGCCACCCAGTGCGATGCCCGTGAGGAAACTCGCGACCATCACACCGAACGCATGGATGCTGCTGCCGACCACGTGTGCCAGCATCCGCGTCCACAGCACTTCCTGGAAGAACGCGACCGCACCGGCCAGCAGCATCAGCGGCAGAACCCAGCCCGGCGCGGGGAAACGGTTGAACGTCGCCGGGCGGACGGTCCGCGGCACGGCGGCGTCGCCGGTGTAGTACTTGTCGCGGCGCTTGCCCGAGACGCGCTGCGCGAGCGCGGCCGCGAGCAGGAACACGAGCGCGTTGAGCGCGGCGCCACACCAGATGGTGTGGGAGAGCCCGAACTCTGGCAGCAGGAAGAATGCGGTGAGCAACGCTCCGAACACGGCGCCGGCGGTATTCATCGCGTACAGCAGGCCGATGCGCCGGCCAATCTGAGCCTCGTTCGCCACGGCGTAGCGCGCCAGCGTGGGCAACGTGGCGCCCATCAAACTGGTGGGCAGCGCCAGCGCGATGAATGCGCTGACGAGGTAGAAGACCGTGGTGGCCGCATGATCGCTGTCGGATGGCGCGGGTTGTCCGCCAAAGAACGCGATCAACCCGCGATTCGCGAGCCACAGCAGGAAGGGCACGGCGAACAAGGCACCAGCCGCGATTCCCAGCTCGAGCAAGGCATATGTCATCACCGGGCGGGTCACGCGCGGCAGGAACCGCTCGGCCAACCAGGCGCCGAGCGCGAGCCCGCCCATGTAGGCGGCCAGGACCGTGGCGACTGCCAGCTCGGATGTGCCGAACACGATGGCGAACTGTCGCGTCCAGGCCGTTTGATAGATGAGGGCGGCGATGCCGCTCAGCACGAAGCAGCCGCATAGGAGCAGCAGCGTGGCGATGGTGGCGCGAGGATGATTGACAGCTTCGGGCGCAGGCGACATGGTCGCGCAGTGTACGGACAGGGGACTTCCCATGGCAGCCTTTCGCGCCAATGGCATCGTCACGCTAACCACCGACTTCGGATTACGTGAGCCCTTCGTCGGCATCATGAAAGGTGTGATGCTGGCGCACGCGGCGCAGCTCAAGTTCGTCGACATGGCGCACGACGTGAGCGCGTTCCAACCGGTCGAGGCCGGCTTCTGGCTGGCGGGTGCCCTCAAATACTTTCCTGCCGGCACCATGCACGTGGCCGTGGTGGACCCGGGCGTGGGTACGCCGCGCGCCCTGCTCATCGCGATCTCGAATGAACAGGCCGTGCTGGCACCTGACAACGGGTTGCTTGCTCCGCTGGCGGTGCGTGGCCAGATCGATCGCGTGATCCGCATCGACAACACGCGACTGGTGCAGTTCGGAGTCAGCGACGTCAGTGCCACGTTCCATGGTCGCGATATCTTCGCGCCGCTGGCCGCGGCCATTGCCTCGGGCCGCTGCAATCCCGCAGACCTCGGCACCGAGGTCGACACCATCGACCAGAGCGGCTGGCCCGCCATGGAGTCGCGGGCCGATGGCGGGGTGTCGGGCGTGATCGTGGCCGTCGACCGCTTCGGCAACCTGATTTCCAACATTGGTGCGCCCACGGTCGTGGCGCTCACCAATCCGACCATCCATGTCGCGGGGCTGCGGCTGCCGCTTCGGCGGACCTATGGGGATGCAGCCGCCGGCGAGTACCTCGGGCTCATCAACTCCTTCGAGGTCCTGGAGGTCGCCCGGTCCCGGGGGAATGCCGCCCAGGGCTTGAACCTGGCGGTTGGAGCGCCTATTTCGGCCGTTCCGGCGGTACTGGGAGCCCAATTTCGGCGCAGTTGATAAGTGGCGCCATTCGGCTATAGTTCGCAGCCTCATTGCGTGCCCCATAAGCCCGCAACTCACTGTTTTCGAAAGATTTTTCTGGCAGAAAAGAATGTCCGAACGGGATAACGAAAGCTTCGATCTAGACGAAGAATTCCTGGCCGAGGCGGAAGACAACACCGACTACGACCGCATCCTCGACAAAGTGGACCGGCGCGTTCGACCGTCGCCCGGGGCGCCCAAACGCGGCAAAGCCGCGTGGAGCCGTCTCGAAGAAGTCCTGGCGGACCGTCAGCTCGAAAAAGACCTGAAAGATTCTTTCGAAGACGACGAGCACTGAGACCTCTCAGCCGCTCGATTTCCTTAAACAGTGAGTGGTCGCCGCATCCGGCGACGGAGTTCTGCGCATGCCCGCGCGTCATCCATGGGTGGTCGTCAAGTTCGGCGGCACCAGTGTCTCTTCGCTTGCCAACTGGCGGAACATCGCGCTGGTGGTCAAGCGCCGCCTCGAAGCCGGTAACCGCGTCCTCGTCGTCCATTCGGCCGTCAGCAAGATCACCGACGGTCTCGAGAAACTGCTGGCATCCGCCATCGAAGGCAAACCCGACGAGCCGCTCAAGGCCATCGAGGACCGACACCGCCAGCTAACTACCGAGCTCGGCCTGCCCGTGAGCCCGCAGCTGCAGGGCTACTTCGACGAGCTGCGGCAGATGTCCAATGGCATCGCACTGGTGCGCGAGCTGTCGGATCGCACGCGCGCGCGCATGATGGCCAACGGCGAGCTCATGGCGACGGAAATCGGTTCGCGGTTCCTGAAGAGCCAGGGCATCGACGTCACGTGGATGGACGCCCGCGACATGCTGGCTGCCGAAGACCGCGGCGCGTCTGCCAAGGCTTCCGTGCTCTCGGCCACCTGCAATTTCGCGCCGGACGATGCGCTGATCGCGAAGCTCGACGCATCGAGCCCCGTGGTGATCACCCAGGGATTCATCGCCCGCGACAGCGAAGGCAATACCTGCCTGCTGGGTCGCGGTGGTTCCGATACGTCGGCCTCGTACCTGGGCGCGAAGATCCGCGCCAAGGCCATCGAGATCTGGACCGACGTGCCGGGCATGTTCAGCGCGAATCCACGCGCCACACCGAACGCGCGCCTGATCCGGCGTGCGCACTACGACGAAGCGCAGGAGATCGCGACTTCCGGCGCCAAGGTCCTGCATCCGCGCTGCCTGCTGCCGGCGCGGCAGTACCAGATACCTCTTTATGTGTATGCCACGCAGACCCCGGACCTCGAGGGCACCCTCATCACCGGTGAATCCGGTGACGGTTCCGCGCAGGTCAAGGCGGTCGCCAATCGCAAGGGCATCACGCTGATCTCGCTCGACAGCCCCGGCATGTGGCACCAGGTCGGCTTCCTCGCCGACGTGTTCGCCATCTTCAAGGAACACGGCATGTCCGTGGACCTGGTGTCGACCTCGGAGACCAACGTCACCGTGTCGCTCGACCCCGCCGCCAACACGCTCGACGGCGAGTTGTTGGGCAAGCTGCAGCGGGACCTCGGCAAGCTGTCCGGCGTGCGAGTCATCGGGCCGTGCGCCTCGGTGTCACTCGTGGGTCGCAACATCCGCGCCATCCTGCACAAGCTGGGCGATGCCTTCGCGTTGTTCGAAGAGCAGAAGGTCTATCTCGTCAGCCAGGCGGCCAACGACCTCAACTTCACCTTCGTGGTGGACGAGAACCAGTGCGACCGGCTGGTGGAGCAGCTGCACGACCTGTTGATCCGTCCGCTCCCGGGTGACCCGGCCATGGGTCCGACCTGGGAACAGTTGTTTGCCAAGCCCGAGGCGGTCGCGGCGCGCGCGCAGCCCTGGTGGGCGGGCAAACGCGACGCCTTGTTAGGCGCGCTGGCGCAGCGCGACAGTGCCTACGTCTACGACCTGTCGCAGGTCGAGGCCGCCGCCCGGTCGATTGCCGGGCTGGGCTCGATTGGCCGCGCGCTGTACGCGCTCAAGGCCAACCCGCACCCGGAAATCCTGCGAAAGCTGGCCTCCGCCGGCATCGGTTTCGACTGCGTGTCGCTGGCCGAGATCGAGCACGTGTTGAAAGCCGTGCCGGGCCTCACCCCGGACCGCATCCTGTTCACGCCGAACTTCGCGCCGCGCGCCGAGTACGAGCGTGCGTTGTCGCTCGGCGTGCACGTGACCATCGACAATCTGTTCGTGCTGCAAAACTGGCTGGACGCCTTCAAGGGCAAGAGCGTGTTCCTGCGCATCGATACGGGCATCGGTCGCGGACACCATCACCATGTGAAGACGGCCGGCGCGCAGTCCAAGTTCGGCATTCCCGTCGAGGAGCTCGACGAAGTCGCGCGACTCGCGCAGCAGGGCGGTGTGACCATTCGCGGCCTTCACGCGCATGCCGGCAGCGGCGTGTTCGACGTGGAGAACTGGACCCAGGTGGGCTCGGTGCTGGTCGGCCTCGTGAAACGATTCCCCGACGTGAAGTTCATCGACGTCGGCGGCGGTCTCGGTGTGCCGGATCGCGTCGAGGGGCGCCAGATCGATCTCAAGCGCCTCGACGATGCGCTCGCGAAGGTGAAGAGTGCATTGCCCGGTGTGGAGCTGTGGCTCGAGCCCGGTCGCTACTTCGTGGCCAACGCCGGCGTATTGCTGGCCCGCGTCACGCAAACCAAGGTCAAGAGCGGCATCCGCTACGTGGGCGTGGCCACGGGCATGAATTCGCTGATCCGTCCTGCGCTTTACGGCGCGCATCACGACATCGTGAACCTCTCGCGGTACGGTGAGGCGGCCAACGTGCCGGCCAACGTGGTGGGACCCATCTGCGAAAGCTCGGATTTCCTCGGCCACGATCGGCTGCTGCCGGAATGCCAATCGGGCGACGTATTGCTCATCGCGACCGCGGGCGCCTACGGCCGGGCCATGGCGTCCAACTACAACCTGCGCGCGCCGGCGGAAGAATTGCTGATCTGATCCGATCAGATCAGGGCTTCTTGAACATCGCTTCGTTGCGAAGGCGGTCCAGGTCGCGCTGCGTTTCCATCTGGACGCGCTGACGCCGATAGAAGTCCTTCACCGTCGCCAGCTGCGGCGGGGTGAGCAGCATCGCCGCCGAATCGACGATGCGGCGGTTCGCCGCGTTCGCCACCTCGACGCTGGCGGGACTGGAAAGGTTGAAGCCCGGCGGAAGCGGGTTCTCCGCACCCAGACGACCCTTGAGCTCCAGGTCCGCGCGCTGGTTTTCCGCGTGCACGACGGCGAGCAGGGAATCGAACTGGTCTTCACGCATCGGCTCCGCGGTTCTGGCGAGCTCCGCTCGCAAGGCGTCGACTTCGTTGCGGCTTTCGAGGGATGCGCTGAATTCCTGCAACTGCTGCAGATCGCGCTCACCGAGCAGCTCGCGCCGTTCGGCATCGTTCTGCTTGCGCAGCTCCGCGGTCATGGTCGCGAGCGATTTCCCATCCACCTGGGTTGCCGGCCAGCCCCACTGGAGTTCCAGCAGCCTCGCCCTCTGATCGGCCATGAGGTCGAAGAGGCGGTTCGCCTGGTCGCTCGAGAGATTCAGCAGCCGGGGCAGGTCGCGATACTCAGTTTCGATGTCGAGGCGCTGGCGGGCGTGCAAGGCCTTGCGGTACTCGGGATTGGCCAGCAACCGTCGTTGGCCCTCGCGGATGCCTGCTCCCAAATCCGGGACCGCTGCCTGCACCGCTTGCGTCACGTTGACGGAGCGCATGGGTTGTTCGGCCACGTGGGCGGGAGGAGTCACGGGTGCTCGCGCGGGTTGTACTTGCGGTGTCTCGCGGTGCGCCAGCAGCTCCCGGTTGACTGCGAGCTCGCGTTGCCACTGATGCCAGAACCACACCGAGCTTGCCGTCGTGGCCGCCAGGGCGACGCACAGGATGGCCGACTTGAACATGAGGCGTTCTCCCGATCAGCGGCGATAGCTGGAACGTCGAGCCGGGTGTACATGACCCGGCGCCCGATGGCGGTTCGATTGGCGCTACCGCTGCAAAGTTCCGGGCACCCCTGGGGCGGAGCGGAACTACTTGCGGTGCCGGGCTTCGAGCTCGGCCACCACGCGATCCAGCGGCAGTCCGCGGGCGCGCAGCAGCACCAGCAGGTGGAACAGCAGGTCGGCCGATTCCTCGACCAGCTTCTGGTCGGATTCGTTGACGCCGGCGAGCGCCGTCTCGACACCTTCTTCGCCGACCTTCTGGGCCACCTTGTTGATGCCCTGCGACAGTAGTTTGGCGGTGTAACTGGCGTCGGGTTTCTCCTCGGCACGCCGTGCGATCACCTGCTCGAGCCGCGCGAGAAAGGCGATGCGCGTCGCCGCGCTGCGCGGTTCGTCACCGAAGCAGGTGAGAGTGCCGTTGTGGCAGGCAGGGCCGCGCGGGCGTGCGGTGATCAACAGCGTGTCCTGGTCACAATCGACGGCGACATCCACGACGTCGAGCGTGTGCCCGGTCGTCTCGCCTTTTTCCCAGAGCCGCTGCTTGCTGCGGCTGTAGAACACCGCGCGCCTGCGCGCCATCGTCTGTTCGAGTGCCTCGCGGTTCATGTAGGCCATCATCAGCACGGCGCCGGTGTCGGCGTCCTGCACGATGGCGGGCACCAGCCCGTCGCCCTTGGCGAAGTCGATCGCAGCGATGTCGAGGCTCACAGCCGCACCTCGACGCCCGACGCCGCGAGCGTGGTCTTGAGATCCGGGATCGCGATCGTGCCCGAGTGGAACACGCTCGCGGCCAATGCCGCATCGACACCGGCCTTGTCGAACACATCGATGAAGTGTTGCGGGGCTCCGGCACCGCCCGACGCCACCAGCGGCACGTCGCAGATCGCGCGCACGGCCTGCAGCTGCGCCACGTCGTAGCCGCGGCGAACGCCGTCGCTGCTCATGCAGTTGAGCACGATCTCGCCGGCGCCGCGCTCCTGGACTTCCCTGACCCACGACAATGTGTCGCGACCCGAGTTGCGTGAGCGATTCGGATCGCCCGTGAACTGGAACACGCGGTAGCCATCCTTGACGTTGGCACTGTCGATGCCGATAACCACGCATTGCGAGCCGAAACGCGAGGCCAGCTCGCCGATGAGATCAGGATTGGTCAGCGCCGGTGAATTGATGGAGACCTTTTCGGCACCGGCATTGAGCACGGCCTCGGCGTCTTCGACCGAGCGGATGCCGCCCGCCACGCAGAACGGGATGTCCAGCACCTCGGCCACGCGTCGCACCCAGTTGCGGTCGACGCTGCGGCCCTCGGGACTCGCGGTGATGTCGTAGAACACGACCTCATCGGCGCCCTCGTTCCGGTAGCGCGCCGCGAGCGCCAGGATGTCGCCCACGATCTGGTGATCGCGGAAGCGGATTCCTTTTACGACCTGGCCGTCGCGGACGTCGAGGCAGGGGATGATGCGTTTGGCAAGAATGGTCGTAACTCCGCTGGTTTGATCGCTTCTTCGAGCAGTGCCTTGCCGCTGATCGCCGCCGCGCTGCCGATATCGGCGAGCGCCTGCAGATCGGCCGCACTGCGCACGCCACCCGAGGCCTGCAATTGCAGCTGCGGATAACGTTTCGTGAATTCCTGGTACAGCGCCACGGCCGGGCCCTGCATGGCGCCATCGAGCTCGGCGTCGGTGCACAACACGTGTTTGAGCCCATGCGGCAGATAAGAGTCGATGGCCTCCCACAAAGAGAGCTTCGATTCTTTCGTCCAGCCGCGCGTGAGCACGCGTGGCACGCCGTCGACGTGGCGGATGTCGAAAGCCAGGCCAACCTTCTCCTCGCCGTACTGCTTGAGCCAGGCCTGCACTTCGGCCGGCTTCTCGACAGCGGCACTGCCCACGATCACGCGATCGATGCCATTACGCAGCAGGTCGTCGACTACGGCCTTGGAGCGCACGCCGCCGCCCACCTGCACGTGCAGCGCTTTTTGCGACGCGAGCCGGATGATCACGCTGCGGTTGGCGAGCCGCCCGTCCTTGGCGCCGTCGAGGTCGACGACGTGCAGCCAGGTGGCGCCGAGCGCGCGGTAACGTTGCAGCAGCTCGTGTGGCTCGAGGTCGTAGCGCGTCTCGCGATCGAAGTCGCCCTGGAGCAGGCGCACGCAGCGGCCGTTACGCAGGTCGATGGAGGGTATGAGGATCATGTCGGCTCTTTCAGAAAATTCGCGAGGATGCGTGCGCCCACCACGCCCGAGCGCTCGGGATGGAATTGCGTGCCGCAGAAGTTTTCGTGGCGGGCCACGGACGTGAACGCTGTGCTGTAGTCGGTGATCGCCACGGTCGCGGCCGAGGTGGGCGCCGCGAAGCCATGTACGAAGTACACATAGTCGAGGCTGCTGATGCCATCGAGCAGCGGATCGGGACGCACCTGAGTCATCTGGTTCCAGCCCATGTGCGGCACCGGGCGCCCGGGCTCCGATTTCAGCTTGCCGATGGTGCCCGGGATCACGCCCAGGCAATTCGCCGGACCTTCCTCCGAGCGTTCGAACAGCAGCTGCATGCCGAGGCAGATGCCGAGCAGCGGTTGTTTGAGCGTCGGGATCAGCTCGGCGAGTCCCGCGATGCGCAGCCGCGACATCGCATCGTGCGCCGAGCCCACGCCGGGCAGCAGCACGCGTTTGCCCTGGCGGATCACGGCGTGATCAGTCGTGACCACGGACTCCGAGCCGAGACGCCCGAGCGCCGCGCGCAACGACGCGATGTTGGCCCCACCGCTGTCGATGATGACGACGCTCACAGGACTCCCTTGGTGGACGGCAACTCTTCACCTTCGCGGCGGAAGGCCTGGCGCAGTGCGCGGCCGACACCCTTGAAGCAGGCTTCGATCATGTGGTGGGTATTCTCACCCGTGATGGTGACATGGACGGCAGCCTTGAGACTTTCCGCCAGCGACTTGAAGAAGTGCGGCACCAGCTCGGTCGGCAATCCGCCCACGGTCTCGCGCGAGAACTTGCCTTCGAAGACACCATACGCGCGCCCCGACAGGTCGATGGCCACGCGCACCTGCGCCTCATCCATGGGCAGCACGAAGCCGTAACGTGCGATGCCGAGCTTGGCGCCGAGTGCGGTGCGCAGCGCCTCGCCGAGCGCCAGCGCGCAATCTTCCACGGTGTGGTGCTCGTCGATTTCGAGGTCACCGTTGCAATTGAGATCGAGCGAGAAACCACCGTGCTTGGCGATCTGCTCGAGCATGTGGTCGAAGAAGCCGATACCGGTGACCACCTTGATCGGTGCCACGGCATCGAGGTTCACGGCCACATCGATGTCGGTTTCCTTGGTCTTGCGCTTGATGCGTGCGCGCCGCTCGGTCAGCGTGCGCAGGATCGCAGGCCAGGTTTCCTCGGGCGTGCCGTGACGGCGCACGCGCAGGCCGCGCACGCCGAGGTTGTGCGCGAACTCGAGGTCGGTGTCGCGGTCGCCGATCATGGCACTCGCGGCGAGATCCACGGCCTGATCACGCACGTACCCTTCGACCAGCCTGATCTTCGGCTTGCGACAGTCGCAGCCGTCGCTCTTGCGATGCGGACAGACGAACACCGCGTCGAACTCGATGCCCTGCGAGCTGAAGGCGTCGAGGATGAACTGGTGCGGCACATCGAAGGCGGCCTGCGGGAAACTCGCGCTGCCGAGGCCATCCTGGTTCGTGACCATGGCGAGCTTGAAGCCCGCGGCCCTGGCGGCGCGCATGGCATCGAACACACCCGGCATGAATCGGATCTTCTCGAGCGCGTCCACCTGCTCGTCGGGCGGCTCCTCGATCAGCGTGCCGTCGCGGTCGACGAAAAGTACTTTGGTGGCGCTCAAGCGAGGCTCCGGATGAGTCGATCGTTCTGTTCGGGTGTGCCCACGGAAATGCGCAGGCTGTGCGGGGACACGGTCCGCATGTCGCGGATCAGCAGCTTCGCACGGCGCGCGGCTTCGAGCGCGTCTTCCGCAGCGTCGAAATCCACGAGCAGGAAGTTGGCCACACTTGGCCAGACCTTGCGCACGCCGCGGGCGTCAGCGAGCGCGGAGCGCAGCCGTTCCCGTTCGGCACGGACCTGGGCCACGCGTTCGCGCTGGATGGCGAGTTGCGGCGCAGCCAGCGTCGCGAACACCGCTTCGATGGTCAGCTGCGGGATGGAATAGGGCGGGATGACCTTGCCGAGCAGCGACACGATGGCCGCATCCGCGATCAGCGATCCCACCCGCGCACCGGCCAGCCCGAAAGCCTTCGACAGCGTGCGCAACAACACGAGATTCGGGAAGCGCGACAACGAATCCGCGAGTGAACGGTCGCCCGAGAATTCGATGTAGGCCTCGTCGACGACCACCAGCGACTTGGCGGCGAGCGTCACCAGCAGCTTTTCGATGGCGGCGGGTTCGAGCGCATTGCCGGTCGGATTGTTCGGCGAACACAGGAACACGATCCGCGTGTTCGTATCGCAGGCGCGGAGCACGGCCTCGACGTCGAGGGCGAACTCGCGTTCCGGGCGCAGCGGGACTTCGCGGACCTCCGCGCCCTGGATGCGTGCCGCCACCGAATACATGCCAAACGTGGGCGGGCAGATGATCACGTTGTCGATACCCGCCCGACAGAACCCACGCACCACGAGATCGATCGACTCATCGCTGCCGCGACCGGGCAACAGCTGGTCAGCCTGCACGCCGTAGAGCTCGGCCAGTTTGGCCGCGAGCTCGTGCGGGTGCGGCTCCGGGTAGCGATTGAGCCCTGCGCTGGAGCGATCGGTCTCCGCCCGCCACGGCAGCTCATTGGCGTGCAGGCGATCGAAGGCGGGATCCCAGCTCGCGTGCGAGTACGCCTTGAGCGACACGATCTCGGGCCGGGCGAGCGCGAGGATGCTCATGCGGTCCCCTTCGCGAGTGCGTCGAGGCGCACCTTCACGGCGTTGCCGTGTGCATCGAGGCCTTCCATCGCGGACAGCGTCACGGCGGTGGGCCCGAGTCCGCGCAGACCTTCCGCGCTGAGTTCCTGCACCGTGATCCTCTTTTGATATTCGATGAGAGACACGCCGCTATAGGAACGCGCATAGCCGAACGTGGGCAAAACGTGATTGGTTCCAGAGCAATAGTCACCCATGGATTCCGGCGACCATTCGCCGATGAACACCGAGCCCGCGCACTCGACCTTGCGCAGCAGCGAACGCGGCTCGCGGGTCTGGATGATGAGGTGCTCGGGCGCGTATTCGTTCGAGACCGCGATCGCGGCGTCCAGATCGGGCACGATGATGACGCGGCAGTGGGCCATCGACTCGTTGATGATCTTCGCGCGACTCAGTAACGGGGTCTGCCTCGCGATTTCTTCGCCCACGGCGCGTCCGAGCTCGCGCGACGTGGTGACCAGGATCACCTGTGCGATGGTGTCGTGCTCGGCCTGCGCGAGCAGATCGGCGGCCACGAAGGCGGGGTTGGCGGAATCGTCGGCGATCACCAGCACTTCGGAGGGTCCCGCCGGCAGATCGATGGCGGCGCCATCCGGATCGCCCGCGACGATCTGCTTGGCTGCCGTGACCCACGCGCTGCCGGGGCCGAATATCTTGTCCACCTTCGCGACGGTCTCGGTGCCGAATGCGAGTGCCGCAATGGCCTGGGGCCCACCCATCTTGTAGACGATATCGACGCCACACAGCTCGGCGGCCACGAGCACTGAGGCGTGCAACTTGCCCTCGCGGTTCGGCGAACAGGCGATGGCGCGCGAAGGACAACCCGCGATACGCGCCGGCACGGCGAGCATGATGGCGGTCGAGGGCAGGGGCGCGGAGCCGGCGGGAACATACAGTCCGACCCGGTTGATGGGACGTGTGATGCGTTCGCAGCGCACGCCGGGCATGGTGTCCACCGACAGCGGCGGGGCCAGCTGGGCCTCGTGGAAGCGCGTGACATTGGCGACCGCACGTTCGAGCGCCGCGATCTCGCGCGCATCGAGCGCTGCGCGGGCCTCGCGGAATTCCGCGGGACGGGCGCGCAGGTCGTCGAGCGACGGACCGCCGAAATTCTGCGTGTAGCGCCGGATGGCGGTATCACCTTCGCGGCGCACGGCCGCGATGACTTCCGACGCCTGGCGGAACACGTCGTCGCGGCTGCCGGCCGCAGGCCGGCTCAGCGCGGCGCGGCGCGTTTCATCATCGGCGGATTTCCAGTCGATGATGTTCATCAGACCAGCATCTTTTCCACGGGCAGCACCAGCAGCGCGCTCGCGCCGGCCTTTTTCAGGCTCTCGAGCGTCTCCCAGAACACGTTTTCACGGCAGACGGCATGGATCGCCACCAGTTCTTCCGAGCCTTCGAGCGGAATGATGGTGGGCGTCTTGCTGCCGGGCAGCAGCCGGCGGATCTCCGGCAACGCGGAGCGTGGCGCGTGCAGCATGATGTACTTGCTCTCGCGCACCTGCTGGACGCCGTCGATGCGCATCAGCAGTCTATCCACCCATTCCTGCTTGACGTCGGGCAGTGCTACCGGCGTGCGGATCAGCAGCGCCTGGCTCTGCAGCACGGTTTCGACTTCCGCGAGGTGATTGGCCTGCAGTGTCGAGCCGGTGCTCACCAGGTCGCAGATGACGTCGGCGCGGCCGAGTCGCGGTGCGATCTCCACGGCGCCGGACAGCGTCACGATGTCGGCGGTGACGCCCCGTTCGCGCAGCCAGCTCTCGAGCGTGAACGGATAACTCGTCGCGATGCGTTTGCCCTGCAGCGAGCGCGGGCCCTCGTAGCTGAACCCCTCGGGAACCGCGAGCGACAGCCGGCAACGGCCGTAGTCGAGCGTGCGCAGCTCGGTGAAGTTCGGCTTGTGGCCCTTGGAGATCCATTCGAGGCGTTTCTCCTCGAGCACGTTGCGACCGACCAGTCCGAGGTCGCAGACGTCTTCCTGCACCAGGTCCGGGATGTCGTCATCGCGCACGAACAACACGTCGAGCGGCATGTTTTCGCCGAACCCCATGAGCTGGTCGCGGCCGCGTGACAGCTTGAGGCCGCAGCTCTTGAGCAATTCGAGCGAGTTGTCGGTGAGCCGGCCGGACTTCTGTACGGCGAGTTTGAGACGCTGGTCTTTGTCGTTGGGAGCCATGGTGGTGTTCCGCCGCGCCGGGCGCGGCATGGGGAGATCAGGCGTGGCGCTGCTGGCGGTTGGCGGCGAGGGCATAACCCCCGTTGCCGTCCGCCAGGTAACGGGCCACGCGGCCGATGGTGGTGACGCTGACACCGGTGATGCGGTGGATTTCGCGGTAGGGCAGGCCCTTCTGCAGCCATTCGACCACCGCCCAGCGGTCGGCGATGGCCTGCAACTCGGCCGGCGTGCAAAGGTCGCGGAAGAAGGCGCGGCACTCGTCCACGTTCTTGAGCGTCAGCACGGCGGCGAACAGGTTGCGTTCGGAGAGTGCTTCCTGGCGGGCGGTCACGTTGCGGTGCTGCTTCATGGGCTAATGTACTAACGCGTTAATACAGTGGCGCATTAGACGTGCGTGGCCGCGGAAAAGCAAGCCCGGATGCTTGCGGATGTGAGGTCAGCCCCCTAGAATTCGCGCACTCATCGAGACCGGCTGAGGGATTGGGCCCAAAGACGCCGGGGCAACCGCCGCCAAGCGGAAAGGTGCCAACTCCTGCGGGACCAGCAATGGTTCCGGCAGATGAGCGAACCGAGGCTCCCGTCACCGGGTGCCCCTGTACCGTGTCATGCACGGTGGCTCATCCCGAGTGCTCAGCTGAGTGGTTTTCTGGAGCCTGGGATGACGAACGACAAACAACATTTTCGCAGTGACGATCCAGCGGGTGCGGCGCCGGCCTCCAAGGCACAGGTGCGCGAAGGTGTGCTGGCAGTCCCGGGTGAGCTCAAGCTGCACTTCGGCGGCACACTCGAGTCGGTGTCGATCGCGTGGCGACTCACGGGACCCGCGGGTGCACCGGTGGTCGTGGCCCTCGGTGGCATCTCGGCGACCCGGCGCGTGTGGCAGCCGGACGAGCCGCGCGGCGGCTGGTGGCATGAAGTGGTGGGGCCGGGCCTGGCGCTCGACTCACAGCGTTTCCGGATCCTGAGCTTCGACTATCTCGGTGCCAGCGCAGATTCGACCGGACCGCGTGACGGCGTGGAATTCCCGAGCATCTCGGCCTACGACCAGGCCGAACTGTTGCTGCGGCTCATCAATCATCTCGGGATCACCAGCCTGAAGGCGATCGCCGGTGCGTCCTATGGCGGCATGGTGGCGCTGGCCTTCGGCGAACGTTACCCGGATCGCGTGGCGCGCCTGATCGTGATCAGCGCCGCGGATCGCGCGCACCCGATGGCGAGCGCCTGGCGCGTGGTGCAGCGGCGCATCGTCAAGTACGCGATCGAATCGGGCACGCCTGCGAAGGGACTCGAGCTGGCGCGTGCGCTCGCCATGGCCACCTACCGCAGCGCCGAGGAATTCGCGGCGCGTTTTGGTGGCGCACCGCGCCGCAAGGACGACGACACGTTCCAGTTGCCGGTCGAGGAATACCTGTTCGCGCGCGGTGCGGAGTACGCGAAGACCTACCGGCCGGAATCGTTCGTGTGCCTGTCCGAATCCATCGACCTGCACCGCGTCGACGCCACGCGCATCTTCGCACCGGTCACCGCGGTGGCCGTGCGCGAAGACCAGCTCGTGCCGCTGGCGGACATGCGCGCCATGGTCGCGCGCCTGCCGAATGCCGAGCTGCACGAGATTTCGTCGGTATACGGCCACGATGCTTTCCTCAAAGAGAACCGGCGCCTCGCGCCGATCTTTGCCAACGTATTGGGAGATTTGAACGGATGACGAACCTGACCCAGGACACCCGCGCCGTGCGCGCGGGCCTCGAAAACTGCGATGTGACGGGCGCCGTGGTGCCGCCGCTGCACCTCTCGTCGACCTATGCGTTCCGCGCCTTCGGCGACAAGCGCAAATACGACTACAGTCGCTCGGGCAACCCGACGCGCGACCTGCTGGCCGAAGCCCTCGCCGATCTGGAGGGTGGCGCAGGTGCCGTCATCACGGGTTCGGGTATGGGCGCTATCACGCTCGTGGGCCACCTGCTGCCGGTGGGCTCGCGCATCGTCGCACCGCACGATTGTTACGGCGGCACGTTCCGCCTGCTCACCGCCTGGAACAGGCGTAACGAGCTCAAGGTGGACTTCGTCGATTTCGGCAATGCCGCGGCGGTCGAAGCCGCGCTGTCCAAGCCTGCCGGCATGGTGTGGATCGAGACACCGAGCAACCCGCTGCTGCGTATCACGGACATCACCGACATCGCGCGCCGCGGCCATGCGCAGGGCGCGATCGTCGTCGCGGACAACACCTTCCTGTCACCCGGCTGGCAGCGGCCGCTCGATCTCGGCGCCGACATCGTGGTGCACTCGACCACGAAGTACATCAATGGTCACAGCGACGTGGTGGGCGGCGCGGTGATCGCCAAGACCAGGGAGCTGGCCGAACAGCTGGGCTGGTGGGGCAACTGCCTGGGTCTCACGGGATCCGCATTCGACAGCTTCCTCACGCTGCGCGGGCTGCGCACGTTGCACGTGCGCCTGCGTGAACATGGTCGCAACGCCCAGGCCGTGGCCGAATATCTCGCGAAGCAGAAGAACGTCAAGCGCGTGTACTACCCCGGTCTCGCGAACCATCCCGGACACGAAGTCGCGAAGCGCCAGCAGACTGGTTTCGGCGCCATCGTCACGCTCGAAGTCGCGGGCGGCCTCGACGGCGCGCGGCGTTTCTCGGAGGCGCTGGAGTTGTTCTCGCTGGCCGAGTCGCTGGGTGGTGTCGAGAGCCTGGTCGCTCATCCGGCCACGATGACGCACGCGGCCATGGCGCCCGAAGCGCGCGCGGCGGCGGGCCTGGTGGATGGACTGCTGCGGCTGTCCATCGGCATCGAGTCGACGGACGACCTGCTGCGGGATCTCGCGAACGGAGTGAAATCGCTCGGCTGATCAGTTGGCCGGCGGCTTGTCGAGCGTGCAGTTGGCAGCCTGGTTCAGGCTGCACTTGTTCTCCGATTTGCCGCCGATCGCGTCCTTGGGTGCATTGTCCGCCACGGCATCGTCCTGCTGTCGCGACAGCGGACTCATGTCCTCGGGTGACAGGTAGCTGGCGCGCGTCCGGCGCGCGGACTGCACCGGGACCACGATCATCGCGCTGGCGCTCGCTTCGTCGACGACCACCATGCGGGACTCGAGGTCCTGCGTGGTGCCGAGGTCCGCATTGCTGATATTGGGTGCGTAGAACACGAGGCGCGGACCGACGCGCGACACCTTGCCGTTTTCGAGCACGGCGTTGCGAGTGGACAGCATGTAGCAGATGCCCACGCGCCGCGGCGCGATGAACTCGCCTTTCTGGTATCGCTCCTTCACCTCGCGATCGATGTAGGCGGGAGAAGCACCGCGCGAGCGTTGTTCGGCGCGGAAGAAAATGACCGGCAACAATGTGGCGCTGCCCTCGGCGTCGAAGCAGCGCGGCTCGAACGCACCCGTGGTCTCGCGCTGGATGAGGCAGTTGAAGCCGTTGCGACTCGCGCGAACCCGCCGGTAGCCCATGGAATCGAGTACGTAGACACCGGCGTCGGCGCGCAGGTGCTCGGGCGCCGCTTCGAGCGCCGCCGCGGTCTCCTGCGACTCGACCAGCAGGGGCGGGAAGTCCTTTTGAGCCGGGATGCCCTGGGCAGTGAGCGGCAAGGCGGTGAGCAGACAGAGCGGCAGGGCACGCATGGTCAATCCGCGTTTTCGCCGCAGGTGCCGTTCCGGGACATGTGTTCGACCATGGTTCCTCCGCGATGCGTGCTCCGAAGGCCGGAGCGTAACACCAGCCACCCCGGCATGTTTCGGATGGTATTCATCAGACCGGGTGCACGAGTCTCAACTCACGGGATCAGCGTACCAGGCGATGCGCCTGTCCCGAATTCGACAGTGAAGCTCATCAATGATGTTCGTGTCCGTCGCTGCCGGCGGTGACGGGCACGATGATCATCGCGCCCGGCGTGCGCTCGTCGGCAACGATGAAATGTGACGAGAAGTCGTTGCTGGCACCGAACTCGGCGTTGCCCAGGTTGGGTGCGTAGAACATAAGGTGCGGGCCCACGTGGCCAACCTTTTCAGCCTTCCGGTCGGTCACCACCACGTTCCGTTGCGACGATCAACCAGGCAGTTGAATCCATTTCGGCTGCCGCGCACCTGTCGATATCCGTCGCGCTCGAGTACGTAGACGCCTGCGTCGGCGCGCAAATACGCCGGTGCAGCCTCGAGGGCCGCCTGGATCTCGTCGGCTTCGGCGAGCAGGGGTGGCAGCGCCACCGGGCTGGCGGCCGCGACGATGGAGCCAAGAAAGAAGAAGGGGAGCGAGAGCAGCGATTTCTTCATGTGTTTGTTAGTCGGCGATTTCGCCGCAGGTGACGTTGAGGACCGAGGCCGTCATCGAACTGGCGTAGTCCGAGGCCGCGAGAACGGCGGCGTTGGCGATCTCCGCCATCCGCGGCATGTGTTTGAGCATGGTCTTCTCGGCGATACGCGCTTCGAAAACCTCCAGTGAT
>DATEII010000066.1:0-4956 GCA_035279135.1 Steroidobacteraceae bacterium | reverse complement strand
TGGGCGCCGCGTTGATCATCGCCTGCGGCCTGTACCTGATCCGTTTCGAGGCGCGTGGGGCACGGACCGCAAGTTAGTCCGCGATTTCGCGACATGGCGCCTGAACCGGCGGCGGACGATTGGCCATACTGCGGCCATGGCCATCAGCGTCGTCCCCGTCATCCTGCTGCCGACCATGGATTCCGAGCGCTACGAACGTTGTTCGTTCGCGCTGCAGGACCGTGAATCGTTGCTGACCATCTACATGACCGAGCTGCCGCCGTTCCTGATCCATTTCCATCGACTGCGCTGGCATCGCTGCACGCCGCAGGCGGAATGCGTGGCCGCGCTGATCCAGGGCTGCGACATGGCGGTGGCCGAGGTGCGGGAGTCACCCGCGCTCAAGGCCTACGTGCAGCGGGAAAACGTGCCGGCGCGCGACGCGGCGGCGCTGCATCACTTCCGCATCTATCTCGGCAAGGGCGGCTGCCACGAGGCCTTCGCGCAGACCGTCTATGCCAGTGGCGCGGGCAAGGCGTCCCGCATGTTCGCCTCGCTCGCGCACCGGATGCGGCACGCCCTGCCTGGCTGAATGCGACTAGTGAGTCGCGACGCCGGGTGCGGTCGTCGACGCCGTGCGCGTGCGCATGAACGCACCGCCGATGATGCCGGCGGCGGCAGCGCAGATCGCACCGACCAGGAACGCGAGCCGATAGCCCGCATTGAGTGCCGCGGTTTCGACCGCGCCCTGCGCCAGCGCGGCGTCGGTCTGGCCGGCCGCGAGGCTCGCGAGCACGGCCAGGCCCAACGATCCGCCCATCATGAACGCGGTGTTCACCACGCCGGAGGCGAGGCCCGAATCACTCGGGCTCACATCGCTCATCGCTCCCAACAACAGCGGATTGAAGGCGATACCCGCGCCGATGCCGAGCAGCGCCATGCCCGGCAGTACGTCGACCATGAAGCTTCCATCGAGCGGCGCGCGTGCGAACCACGCCAGGCCCGCGCCCGCGCACAGCAGCCCCAACGCGAGCGGTTTGCGCCAGCCGAATCGCATGACGATCTTCGCCGAGAGCCCCAGCGAGAAGGCCGCCATGATGATGTTCGCCGGCAGGAACGACAGTCCCACCTGCATGGCGTTGTAACCGAGCACCAGCTGCAGGTAGAGCGCCGAGATGAAGAACCACGCGAACATCGCGGCCGCCCACAGCACCGCGGCGATGTTGGCCGTGGCCACGTTGCGCAGCTTGAACAGGCCGAGGGGCATCAGCGGGGCCTTCACGCGCGACTCGATGAGCAGGAACGCGGCCAGCAGTGCCACCGCGCCCGCGAGGATCGCGATGGTCTGCGTCGAACGCCAGCCCGCCTCGTGGCCGTTGACGATGGCGTACACCGCCAGCATCAGCGAGGCCGTGATGCTGACCGCGCCGGCGACGTCGAGACGGGCGCCGCTGGCCGTGCCGGGCAGGTGCGGCAGCAGCCGCAGGCAGGCGAAATACACGCCGGCGCCGATCGGCAGGTTCACGAGGAAGATCCAGTGCCAGTTCAGCGTGGTGGTCAGGAACCCTCCGAGCAATACGCCAATGCTGCCGCCCGCGGAGCACACGAAGCCGTAGATGCCCATGGCCTTGGCGCGTTCGCCGGTCTCCGTGAACAGATCCATGATCAGCGACAGCGCCACGGCGGTGACCACCGCGCCGCCGATGCCCTGGATGGCGCGCGCCGCCACCAGCACGTGCTGCGTCTGCGCGAGCCCGCAACCCAGCGAGGCCGCGGTGAACAGGATGAGACCGAGCAGGAAGAAGCGCCGGTGGCCGTAGAGGTCACCGAGCCGGCCGCCCAACAACAGGAAGCCGCCGAAAGTCAGCATGTACGCATTGACCACCCAGACCAGCGAGGTCTCGGTGAAATGCAGGTCCTCGCGGATGGACGGCAGCGCGACGTTCACGATGGTCGTGTCGAGCACGATCATGAGCACGCCGGAACACAACACGTACAACGCCCACCAGCGGCGCCGGGAATCTTCGAACATGGTTCTTCTCTCGGGACAGGTGTTACCCGTCCTTGTCGTTTTCGAGGGCACCCGATCGACAGGCGCCGGACGATTTTTCAGCGCTGGATCGCGTCGATCTTCGCCGCGCAGATGAAGTCGTTCTCGTGCAATCCGCCGATCGCGTGCGTCTGGTAGCGGATGCGGCAGTAGCCCCAGCCGCACTCGATGTCGGGATGATGATCTTCGACATTCGCGATGTGCGCCACCGCATTCACGAAACTCATGGCCCGGAAGAAGTCCGCGAACTTGAACTCGCGTTTCAGCGCCTTGCCATCTTCGATCAGCTGCCAGCCCGACTCCAGCAGGGCCAGCTTCTTCCTGGCTTCGTCCGGGCTCAGCGCGGTCACCCCGCCATGGCAGGGCACGCATTTCTTGTTGATGAGGGTGTCATCGTTGCTGCCGACCTGGGTCATGAGATCTCCTCCGGCGTTGGCGTGGCCGCGTCCTTGCGCGCATACCGGCGCGCGACGTACTGCTCCACCAGTTCCTGGAATTCTTCCGCGATGCGCTCGCCCTTGAGCGTCGGGCCCTTCTCGCCATCGATGTACACGGGCGCCACGGGACGCTCGCCGGTGCCCGGCAGCGAGATACCGATGTTGGCGTGTTTGCTCTCACCGGGACCATTGACCACGCAGCCCATGACGGCCACGGTCATGTCCTCCACGCCGTCATAGGACCTGCGCCACTCCGGCATGCGGTGACGGATGTGCGACTGGATGGACTGCGCCAGTTCCTGGAAATACGTGCTCGTCGTGCGCCCGCATCCGGGACAGGCGACCACCATCGGGATGAAGGATCGCAGTCCCATGGTCTGCAGGATCTCCTGCGCGACGATGACCTCGTTGGTGCGATCGCCGCCGGGTTCGGGCGTGAGCGACACGCGGATGGTGTCGCCGATGCCGTCCTGCAGCAGCACCGCCATGCCGGCGGTGGAGGCGACGATGCCCTTGCTGCCCATGCCGGCCTCGGTGAGACCGAGGTGCAGCGGCCAGTCGCAACGTTCGGCGAGCCGCGTGTAGATCGCGATGAGATCCTGCACGCCGGACACCTTCGCCGAGAGGATGATGCGGTCGCGCGGCAGGCCCAGCTCCACGGCGCGCTGCGCACTCTGCAGCGCCGAGGCCACCACGGCCTCGCGCATGATCTCCTGCGCCGCGAGCGGTTCGGGACGCGAGTTGTTCTCGTCCATCATGCGCGTGAGCAGGTCCTGGTCGAGCGAGCCCCAGTTCACGCCGATGCGCACCGGCTTCTGGTACCGGCAGGCGAACTCGATCATCTCGGCGAACTGCGGATCGCGCTTGCTGCCGCGGCCCACGTTTCCGGGGTTGATGCGGTACTTGGCCAGGGCCTCGGCGCAGTCCGGGTATTCGCGCAGTAGTTTGTGCCCGTTGAAATGGAAGTCGCCGATGAGGGGTACGTTGACGCCCATTTGCGCCAGGCGGTCGCGGATCTTCGCCACCGCGGCGGCGGCCTCGGCCTCGTTGACCGTGATGCGCACCAGCTCCGAGCCAGCGCGCGCCAGCGCCTTGATCTGCTGCGCCGTGCCCTCGATGTCCGCCGTGTCGGTGTTCGTCATGGACTGCACGACGATCGGCGATGTGCCGCCGACGGTCACCTTGCCGACTTTCACGGGAATGGTCTTGCGACGCGGATGGGTCATGGGATTACTTCGCGGGTTCCAGCAGCGTCGAGGTCCAGGTGGTCATCTGCCAGCGCGCGTCGCGCCACGCGAGCACCGCGGCCCATGAGATGTGGATGGTCTGTTCGGTGCCGTCGCGCACCACCGTGACGGTGGCAACGCCGGTGACCACTGCGCCGTCACCGAACAGCTTCACCTTCGAAACACTGGGATTGCCGGATACGTAGCGCACGCGGCCCGACTTGATGTCGGCCAGGTATTCCGCCTTGGTCAGGCAATTGCCACGGAAGGTGCAGTACTCGAGATCATCCGCCAGCAGCGGGTCGAGGGCGGCCACGTCGTTGCGTATCGCCGCATCGAAGCGCGCCATGACCGCGGCGCGCGCCGAGGTTTCATCGCCGCGGCCGGCGGCCTGCGCGACCGGCACCAGCCACAGCGCGAGCAACGGGACCAGCAGCTTCATGGGCGCGCTCACTAACTACTTCGCCGGTGCGTCGGGCAGGCGGGCCGAGCGCCAGCCGGTCATCTGCCAGCGGCCGTCTTTCCACAGCCACACGTCGCTGTAGCCGATGGTGAACTCGCTGTTCTTGCCGTCGATGGTGACGGCGACCTTCACGAGGCCGCGGATCAGGCCCACGTCCCCGAACACCCGCAGGCTCTGGATGTCGGGCTGCATGGAAACGTAGTCGAGCGAGCCGTCCGTGAGCGACGCGATGAACGACGCCTTGCCGTCGAGCTTGCCGTTCGAGTGCGCATACTCGAGACCTGCGTCGAGAAGCTTCTCGAGCGCGGCGGCATCCGCATTGACATTGGCCTGGAAGCGGGCGATCTCGGCGCTGCGCAATGCGGATTCGCGGGGGTTGTCCTTGGCGAGACAGGCCCCGGACAGCAGAGCGGTCACGACAATAAGTGCTGCCGGCAGCGTGGTGCGGCGCGTTTTCATGAAGTCCGGCTCGTCGGTGCGGGGAGGGGCGTGTATGATGCCACCCGCTCGCCAATTGACCAGACTCTGTCCGAGAGACCCTCATTCGAGGGCGCCGAAGGCGCAAGTTTCCGCCCGGAAACGCTCAGGCAAAAGAACGGCAGGGTAATGAGGCGGGTTCTGGAGAGTGGTGGGCCAAACCCACCCACCGAAGGGGTGCGGTTCGAGACTCTTGGATGAGTCGAGGGCCCGATCTCTCAGGTCCAAGGACAGAGGGGCGGGGAGTAGAAAACGGGGACATTCCTCGTTTCCCCGCTTCGCGGGCAAACGGGGACGCACCTCGCCAGGTGCGCGTCACTCGAC
>DATEII010000065.1:0-25425 GCA_035279135.1 Steroidobacteraceae bacterium | reverse complement strand
TCGACGAACTCGTCTTCGCCCACCACCACGGCCGGCGCCTGGGCGCGGCCTTCGATGACGGCGTCGGCGATGCCGGCCGCGTACAGCGCGATGGCGCGCATCGCGTCATCGTTGCCGGGGATCACGTAGTCGTCGTTGTCGGGAGTGCAGTTGGTGTCCACCACCGCGACCACCGGGATGCCGAGCTTCTTGGCTTCCTGGATCGCGATCTCTTCGTGGCCCACGTCGATGACGAAGATCACGTCGGGCGGGGATTCCATCTGCTTGATGCCGCCGAGGCTCTTCTCGAGCTTGTCCTTCTCGCGGCGCATCATCGTGGCTTCTTTCTTGCCACGCTTGCCGAGCGTGCCGTTTTCCGACATCTCGGTGAGATCCGCGAGCCGCTTGATCGACTGGCGGATGGTCTTGAAATTGGTGAGCATGCCGCCCAGCCAGCGCTGGTTCACGAACGGCATTTCGCAACGGCGGGCTTCCTTCTCCATCGCATCGCGCGCCGAGCGCTTGGTGCCCACGAACAGCACCTTGCCGCCGTCGGCGACCACGCCCTTGATGAAGTTGGCCGCTTCCGCGTACAGCGGTTGCGTCTTCTCGAGGTTGATGATGTGGATCTTGTTACGTTCGCCGAAAATGAACTGAGCCATCTTCGGGTTCCAGAAACGGGTCTGGTGTCCGAAATGGACGCCCGCTTCCAGCATCTGTCGCATTGACACGCCGGCCATCGAAGTCTCCTTGGTGGGTTGAGCCTCCGCGCCGCCCGGGTGGTTATCCGACAGAGTGTCCCAACTCACCCGAGCTGCGATGCACTGTGCCGAACACCCATCCACCCGTTATTCCGACTGGCCTGGAGGGGCCCCGTCTTTT
Source organism: Steroidobacteraceae bacterium (assembly GCA_035279135.1). Lineage (GTDB taxonomy): Bacteria > Pseudomonadota > Gammaproteobacteria > Steroidobacterales > Steroidobacteraceae > CADEED01. The sequence continues at coordinate 24,564 of DATEII010000065.1, read as the reverse complement.
AAAGACGAGTCGGAAGGTTGCGCGTGTGGTTTAGTAGGTTTCGTTGCCAAAAAAGGCCGCGCTTTATACCATCTCTTCCCCGTCAAAACAACGCCTTACGAAGGTGCGTTCCATGGACTCCCTCGTGAGCCGCCACATCACCATTAAGTCCCCGGCCGATCAGGAAAAAATGCGCGTCGCGGGCCGCCTCGCGGCCGACGTGCTCGACATGATCGGCGAACACGTCAAGCCCGGTGTCACCACCGAGGAGCTGGACCGGCTCTGCAACCGCTTCATCGTCGAGGTGCAGAAGTCGATCCCGGCGAACGTGAACTACCGGGGTTTCCCGAAGACCATCTGCGCCTCGGTGAACCATGTCGTGTGCCATGGCATTCCGAATGAAAAGGCGCTCAAGTCGGGCGACATCGTGAACATCGACGTCACCGTGATCCGCGATGGCTTCCACGGCGACACCAGCCGCATGTATTACGTCGGCAAGCCCTCGACTCCGGCGCAGCGTCTCACCGAAACCTGCTTCGAAGCCATGTGGCGCGGCATCGAGCAGGTGAAGCCGGGCGCGCACCTCGGTGACATCGGCCATGCGATCCAGACCTTCGTCGAAGACCGCAACTTCTCCGTGGTGCGCGAGTACTGCGGGCACGGCATCGGGCGCGTCTACCACGAGGACCCGCAGGTGCTGCACTACGGCGAGCCGGGCACGGGTGATGAGCTCAAGGCCGGCATGACCTTCACCATCGAGCCCATGGTCAACGCGGGCAAGCGCCACGTGCGCCTGCTGGGCGACGGCTGGACGGTGGTCACGAAGGACCATTCGCTGTCCGCCCAGTGGGAGCACACCATCCTGGTGACGCCCACCGGTTACGAGGTGCTCACGCTGAGCGCGAAGGATCGCCCTAACTAGATGGCATCCCTCGACGAGGAACTCGAACCCCACGAGACCACGGTACTGCGCGACGCGCCCTGGTTGCGACTGGCGCAGCTGCCGGAGCGCCTCGCCGCCGCCGGCCATGCGCCCGATGCGTTCCGTACCGAGCTCAGGGACGCACACGCCGAGCTGGCGGAACGCTTCCGCGCCGATGAGTCCGTCGAGACGCTGGTGCACGCGCGCGCCGAGCTCATCGATGCCATCCTGGTCGAGGTGTGGCGATCGCAGCTCCCGGCGGGTTACGAGAGCTGGACGCTGGCGGCTGTCGGCGGATATGGCCGCGGCGAGCTGCACCCGCACTCCGACGTCGACATCCTGATCCTCGTACCGGCCGCACCCGATGAAGGCGGACGCGGCGTGGTCGAACGCCTGGTCACCTTCCTGTGGGACATCAATCTCGAAGTCGGCCACAGCGTGCGAACCGTGCCGGAGTGCGCTGAAGAGAGCGCCGCGGACGTGGGTGTGATGACCACGCTGGTCGAATCGCGACTGCTGGCGGGCAACGCCGGGTTGCTGGGCGAGATGCGCGAGGCCGTGTCCGCGGATCGCATCTGGCCGGTCAGGGCGTACTTCGAAGCCAAGGTGGCCGAGCAGCAGGAGCGGCACGCCAAGGCCAACGACACTGCGTACAACCTCGAGCCGAACGTGAAAACGGGCCCGGGTGGCCTGCGTGACATCCAGACGATCGCCTGGGTGGCGAAGCGTCACTTCGGCGCCAGCTCGCTCGACGAGTTGCGCACGCACGGATTCCTGTCGCTCTCGGAACTGCGCAAGCTCAAGCAGGCGCAGTCCTTCCTCTGGAAGGTGCGCTTCGGCCTGCACGTGCTCACGGGCCGGCGCGAAGACCGCCTGCTGTTCGATCACCAGATCAAGCTCGCACAGTTGTTCGGCTACGAGGACGCCACGTTCACGCTCGCGGTCGAGCAGTTCATGCAGCGGTATTACCGCACCGTCATGGACGTCTCGCTGCTCAATGAGCTGCTGCTGCAACTGTTCCGCGAGGCCATCCTCACCGAGACCTCGCCGCCCCGCCCGCTGAATCCGCGCTTCCAGGTGCGCAACGACTACCTCGAGGCCGTGAGCGAAGAGCTGTTCGCGCGCACGCCCTCCGCACTGCTCGAGATCTTCGTGCTGCTGCAGCAGAACCCGGAGGTCAAAGGCGTACGCGCCTCGACCATCCGTGCGATCAACAAGAACCTCTGGCTCATCGACGAGGAATTCCGGCAGAACCCGCGCAATCACCGCCTGTTCCTCGAGATCCTGCGCGCGCCGGCGGGCGTCACCCACGAGCTGCGCCGCATGAACACCTACGGTGTCCTCGGCCGCTACATCCCGGCCTTCGGCCGCATCGTCGGGCGCATGCAGTACGACCTGTTCCACGCCTACACCGTGGATGCGCACACGCTGTTCGTGCTGAGCAACCTGCGCCGCCTGTCGCTGCCCAAGTACGACCACGAGCTGCCGAACCTCTCGGCCATCATGCAGCAGTTGCCCAAGCTCGAGATCGCCTATCTCGCGGCGCTGTTCCACGACATCGCGAAGGGCCGCGGCGGCGATCACTCGCAGCTCGGTGCGGTGGACGCAGAATCGTTCTGCCTCGAGCAGGGGCTGTCGCGTTACGACGCACGCCTGGTGTCGTGGCTGGTGGCGAACCACCTCGAGCTCTCGGTCACCGCGCAGAAGCAGGACATCTCGGATCCCGAGGTCATCAATGCCTTCGCGCGCAAGGTGGGTGACGAGACCCATCTCGACTATCTATACGCCCTGACCAGCGCCGACGTACGCGGCACGAACCCGAAGCTCTGGAATTCCTGGAAGGCCTCGTTGTTCCAGGAGTTCTACGAGCGCGTGAAACGCGCGCTGCGCCGCGGGCTCGAGAGCCCGATCGACACCGATGAGTTGATGCGCGAGACGCAGGACGCGGCGCGCAAGCTGCTGGCCGCCTCGGGCCGCATCACTGCGCCGGAGATCAATGCCGCCTGGGAGCGGCTCACGCCCACCTACTTCCTGCGCCACACGCCCGAGGAAGTCGCCTGGCACACGCAGCTGCTCGCGGACCGGGAGCCGGGCAGCGAAGATCCGCTGGTCGCGGTGCAGAGCTCGAGTGCACGCGGCACCACCGCCATCCTCGCGTTCGCGCCGCATCGCTACAACAGTTTCGCCATCACCACCGCGGTGCTCGACCAGCTCGGCCTGAACATCGTTGACGCGCGCATCACGCCCACGGGTGACGGCTTCAGTCTCGACCTGTACCACGTGCTCGAGGAGGATGGCTCGGCCATCACCGACAACGAGCGTGTCGGCGAGATCGAGCGCGCCCTGTGGCGCGCGCTGCAGCACCCGGAAGAAGCGCCGGTCACGGTCACGCGCCGCGTGCCGCGCCAGGCGCGCATGTTCCGTACCGCCACGCAGATCGCTGTGAGTGTCGACGAGCGCAACAAGCGCTCGGTGCTCGAGCTCATCGCGGGCGACCGGCCGGGATTGCTCTGTGACATCGGTAAAGTGCTCATGGAAGAGCGCGTCGACCTGCTCGCCGCCAAGATCATGACCGTGGGCGAGCGCGCCGAAGACGTGTTCTACCTCGCGTCGTTGTCGGGCGCGCCGCTCGACGAGGCCGCGGCCACGCGCCTGCAGCAGAAGCTGTCGGGCACGCTCGACCGTCGCGCCGCCGCGTGAACGACCGCCTCGCACTCCTCACGGCCTACCCCTTCGAACGACTGGCGCGTCTGAAGGCGGGCCAGGTACCGCCCGCCGGGCTGCCGCACATCGCGATGTCGATCGGCGAGCCCAAGCATGCGCCGCCGGGTTTCGTGATCGAAACCCTGCGCCAGAACCTCGGCAAACTCGATAGTTATCCTGCAACCGCCGGACTGCCCGAGACCCGTGCTTCCTGCGCGGCCTGGCTGGCGCGGCGGTTCGGCGTACGTGCCGTCCCCGACACCATGGTGCTGCCCGTCAACGGCACGCGCGAGGCGCTGTTCTCGTTCGTCCAGGCGGTAGTTAGTACGACGCGAGGCGGCGCGAAGCCCGTGGTCGCGATGCCCAACCCGTTCTACCAGATCTACGAGGGCGCCGCGTTGCTGGCCGGCGCCGAGCCGTATTTCATCAACACCACCGCGTCGCAACGATTCCAGCCCGACCTCGATGCGGTGCCGGTGGAGATCTGGAAGCGCTGCCAGGTGCTGTTCCTGTGCAGTCCGGGCAACCCCACGGGCGCGGTGTTGTCGCTGGACTTCCTGCGTCACGCGTTGGTGCTCGCCGAGCGGCACGACTTCGTGATCGCGGCCGACGAGTGTTACGCGGAGCTCTATCGCGACGAATCATCACCGCCGCCCTCGCTGCTGCAGGCCGCGCTGGCGAGCGGCCACGACCAGTTCCAGCGTTGCGTGGTGTTCCATTCGCTCTCGAAGCGTTCCAGTGTGCCCGGCCTGCGCTCCGGCTTCGTCGCGGGTGACCCGGCCATCATCAAGCCCTATCTGCTGTACCGCACCTACCATGGTTGCGCGATGCCGGTGCCCACGCAGCTGGCCTCGATCGCCGCGTGGAACGATGACGCGCATGCCACCGCGAACCGCGCGTTGTACCGCGAGAAATTCGCGCGCGTGCTGCCCATCCTCGCGCCCGTGCTCGACGTTTCGGAGCCCGACGGCGGTTTCTATCTATGGCCCGACGTGCATCGCGACGACGAGGAATTCACGCGCGGGCTGTTCGCGAGGCAGAATCTCACCATCCTGCCGGGCAGCTACCTGGCGCGCGACACGGCGGCGGGCAACCCCGGCCGGCGGCGCGTCCGAATCTCGCTGGTCGCGCCGGTGGATGAATGCATCACGGCCGCGCAACGCATCCGCACCTTCCTGGAGAACCCCTGAGTGACCGACCTGACTACTCTCGCCGCCACCGTCGACGAGGCCTTCGAGCGCCGCGCGGACATCAACGCGAAGAACGCGCCGCCCGCCCTGCGCCATGCCATCGAGGAGAGCATCGAGCTGCTCGACAGCGGCAAGGCCCGGGTCGCCGAGAAGAAGGACGGCCAGTGGGTGGTGAACCAGTGGCTCAAGAAGGCCGTGCTGCTGTATTTCCGCACGCACGACAACACGCTCATCGAAGCGGGCTACACGCGTTTCTTCGACAAGGTGCCGCTCAAGTACGCCGCGCGCTCGCAGGCCGATGACGGCCAGCTGCTGACCGCGGGCAGCACACGCGTGGTGCCGCCGGCGGTGGCGCGGCGCGGCTCCTACATCGCGCCCAACGTGGTGCTGATGCCGAGCTACGTGAACATCGGCGCGTACGTAGATAGCGGCACCATGGTCGACACCTGGGCCACGGTGGGTTCCTGCGCGCAGATCGGCAAGAACGTGCACCTGTCCGGTGGCGTCGGCATCGGTGGCGTGCTCGAGCCGCTGCAGGCCGGGCCGACCATCATCGAGGACAACTGCTTCATCGGCGCGCGCTCCGAGGTGGTCGAAGGCGTGGTGGTCGAGGAAGGCTCGGTGATCTCGATGGGCGTATTCATCGGCCAGAGCACCAAGATTTACGATCGCACCACGGGCCAGGTCATCCAGGGCCGCGTGCCCGCCGGATCGGTGGTGGTCTCGGGTTCACTGCCCTCGTCCGACGGCAAGTACTCGTTGTACTGCGCCGTCATCGTGAAACGGGTCGACGCGCAGACGCGCAACAAGACCTCGATCAACGAGCTGCTGCGCGCGGACTGAGCCGCGCCGGCGCCGTGATGACGCCTGCCGAGATCCTGCGCCGCCGCCTGGAAAACCAGGCGCTGGCACGCACCGCGTTCCGGTCCGCGGAAGATGTCGTGTCGTGGTTCGGCGCCGTGCAGGCCCAGGACTATCTCGCTTCGCTGTGGGCGCTCGGCATGCGCATGCGCGAAGCCACCGAGACCGACATCGAAGCGGCGGAAACGCGCCGCGCCATCGTGCGCACCTGGCCCATGCGGGGCACGCTGCATTTCGTGGCCGCCGCCGACGTCCGCTGGATGACCCAACTACTCGCGCCGCGCGTCCTGGCGCGCAACGCGGCGCGCATCGAGCGCGAGGTGCAAGTCGACGCCGCGGTGATCGACCGGTGCCGCGAGGTGGTCGTGGCGGCACTCTCGGGCGGCAAGCGACTCGAACGCGCCGCGCTCTACCAGGCCCTGGAATCGCGTCGCATCCGCACCGCGGGCTCGCGCGGCCTGCACATCCTCGGCTGGCTGGCGATGGATGGCACGTTGTGCCTCGCAGGTCGCAGCGGCAAGCAACATACCTTCGCGCTGCTCGACGAGTGGATCCCGGCGACGCGGCCGCTCGAACGCGATGCCGCGCTGGCCGGACTGGCGACCCGCTATTTCACGAGTCACGGGCCGGCCACGCTGCAGGATTTCTGCTGGTGGGCCGGTATCACCGGGAAGGACGCACAGCTGGGCGTGGACGGCGCCGGCGCGCGCCTCGCGCGCGAAGCCATCGGGGACCGCGAGTTCTACTGGGGTGCCGGCACGCGCAAGCGCATGCATGGCGCGGCCGCGCCGCGCGTCAAACTACTGCCGGCCTACGACGAGTACACGGTCGCGTATGCAGACCGTGCATGGCTCGCGTCCGACGCCGGCCGCCAGGACGCCATGGGGTTGCTGGGCCCCGCGGTGATGGCCGATGGCATCGTCATTGGCCGGTGGAAACGCACGCTCGGCAGGGGCCAGGTGCGGATCGAGGCACAGTTGCTGCGCCCGTTGTCGCTCTCCGAGAACGAAGCGCTGAGCGCATCCGCCAGTGCCTACGGCAGCTTCCTCGGCATGCCCGTCAATCTGGTCGTGAATGCGCCGCGTGCGAGCCGGCGAGCCGCGGCGCGGCCGCGAAAGTAGTCATCGCGTTTCGCGACGTCTTCAACGATCTGCGGCACGCGCGCTGAATCGCCGGCGCGCGGCCAGGCCCAGCAGCGCACCGAGCATCCCGAGCAGCGTGCCATCCAGCGCGCCTCCACCGGAGCTCGACGGCGCTTCGGGTTCCGCCGGCGGCGGCGCAGCGCCAGCCTCCTGCACCCGCAAGGTCCCGTCGGCCTCGTCATTGGCGCGGCGGGCATCGTCGGGGGCGACCACCTGCGCATGCGCCGTGAAGGTGCCGGTATTCGCGCTGCGCACCACCAGGCGGAGCTCGGTGCTGGCGCCGGCGTCCATGCTCGCGAGGTCGCAGGTGGCGAGACTCGATTGCACGACACAGGCACTGCCACCCGCCGAAGCCGACACGACGTCGATGGACGGCGTGAACTGCACGGTGACTCGCGCGCCGGTCGCCGTCCGGTCGCCCTGGTTCGTGACGGTGAAGCGCCACTCGTAGTTGGCCCCCACGACTGCATCGTGCGTTCCCAAGCTCTGCGGCATGGCGAGATCCTGCGGCGAGAGCGCCTCGAGGCACGACGCGCTCGAGGCCAGCGGCGCCATCTGCTCGAGGCTGCATTGCGAGAATGTGGTCGCCTGGGCATTGAGCACCGGGCTCATGATGTATTGGTTCTGCGGAGTCGCGGCACACTGCCCTTCACCATCGTGCGGCGCGCCGAACACGTGGCCGATCTCGTGCGCCGTGATGAGGCCGTCCACGGTGGCGCTGTTGTGAGCCTGGGTGAGGCTGGCGCTGTAACGCGCACGACAGAGGGTCGAATCGTAGGCGATGCCCACGCTGCCGCCGTCGAGATCCCGCCCCGTGAAAAGATGGGTGAGCCCGCGCGACTTGAGCGACGTGGTCTGCTCACGCAGCCGGCCGACGCTGTCGAGCAGCAGCGCGGCGTCGGTGGTGCCATCGAGTGTGTTGGTGATGTCATCCGCGATGTTGACCGAGCTCACCTCGATCGCCGTGCCCACCTGGGAACTGAAGATTCCATCCACGATGTTGAGGCGCGTGAGCAGCGCGTCGCGCGCGGCATCGGCGGAGTCGTAGCGCGCGCGGAACGATGCGTCACCAATTGCCGAGATTTCCAGTTTGCGTTCGGCAGTCAGCGCCTGGACGCGCGGAGTCGCGGCCGCGACGCCGCCGGACTGCTTGAGCTGAGCAACGCGCAGCGTGTCTCCGGCGAATGAAAGTGGTGTCTCGAATCGCAGATCGGGAACGCGGAAGACCGTCACCTGGCCCTGCTCCGCCGGCTCGATCGCGAGCAGCTCCTCGCCGTCGTACAACACGCCGCGGATTGCCTCGCCCGCGATGGCCAATCGCGCCCAGGAGCGGTCGCTGCCTTCGATGACACCCCGGTATTGATGCCATGAACCGCGCGACCAGGCTTCGAGGCGTGGATTGACGTCGAGTCGCAGTTGATAGTCGCGGCCGTTGGCGGACAGACGAACGCGCAAGCCCGCTTCGCCCGCGCGCTTCGACACGGCGACCTGCGCCCGCTCGTACCGGTCGAGGGTGCCGCGATCGCCGGCCACCGCGGCGGCGTAAACACCGGCCAGCACGCCGAGCGCGAGCAGTAGTTCGAAGCGGGAAATCCTCGTCACCACACCGCGACAATGCGACGCGGCCAGGCACTTACCTGTAGGACTGGACTACGGCCTGCTGAGGCTGATTCCCTTGTCGGCGGAAAGCACCCCGGTCGCCGCGGGATCGATCCCGCCGATGAAGCCCACGTGGCGCGCGATGTTGCGCGCATGATCGCCGATGCGCTCCAGTGATCGCATGATGAACGCGGCCTCGATGGTGGCCTGCAGGCGGCGCGGGTCTTCCATCGCGTGCGTGAGCAGCCGCCGCAGTGCGCTCGCGTATTCGCTATCCATTTCCTGGTCCTGCCTCACCACCGCGGCAGCGGCCTGCGGTTCGAGCCGGTCGAAAGCCTCGAGCGCCGCACGGATCATCGCCGCGGCCACGCGACCGAGGGCGCGCGCCTCGCGCGCCGTCGCGGCGCCCGGACGAAAACCATTGGCCTCGGAATCGGCGAGCACCGTGAGCGCGAGCTTCTTGGCCTCGTCGGCGGCGCGCTCGAGCTCGGTCACCACCTTGTCGATGGCGAATATCGCGCGCAGGTCCTGCGCCATCGGCTGGCGCCGCGCGATGACCTGCAGCGCCGCCTCTTCGATCTCGGCGTCGTACAGGTTGATCTTGCGTTCGCGCTCGAGCACCAGCGTGGCGATCGAACGGTCCCAGCTCGAATAGGCGCTGACCGCGAGCTGCACCTGCTCGATCACCAGCGCACCCATGGCCACCGCCTGGATGTGCAGTGACGAGAGGTCGCCGTCAAAAGCGCGGGTGGTGTGTCCTTCGAGACTCAGGCCCATGGGCGCGGCTCTTCCTCAACCAAAACGACCGGTGATGTAGTCCTCGGTGAGCCGGTGACGCGGGTTCGTGAAGATGCGATCGGTCTCGCCCACTTCGATGAGGTCACCGAGATGGAAATACGCGGTGCGCTGCGACACGCGTGCCGCCTGCTGCATGGAGTGCGTCACGATGACGATGGCGTAGCTCTGGCGCAGCTCCTCCATGAGATCCTCGATGCGCGCGGTGGCGATCGGATCGAGCGCCGAGCACGGCTCGTCCATGAGGATGACCTCGGGATTCACGGCGATCGTGCGCGCGATGCACAGGCGCTGCTGCTGGCCGCCGGACAACGACGTGCCCGGGTGCTGCAGCCGGTCTTTCACTTCTTCCCAGAGGCCGGCGCGTTGCAGCGAGTTGTGGACGATCTCGTCGAGCTCGACGCGATCACCCGCGAGACCGTGGATGCGCGGACCGTAGGCCACGTTCTCGTAGATGGACTTCGGGAACGGGTTCGGCTTCTGGAACACCATGCCGACGCGCGCGCGCAGCTGCACCACGTCCTGTTTCTTGTCGTGGATGTCCCTGCCGTCCAGCATGATGGAGCCGACCACGCGCGCGTTCGGGATCGTGTCGTTCATGCGGTTCAGGCAGCGCAGGAAGGTCGACTTGCCGCAACCCGACGGGCCGATCATCGCCAGCACCGAGTTCTTGCCGATGTCGATGCCGACCTTCCTGATGGCGTGTTTCTCGCCGTAATACACGTCGACGTCCCGGCAGCGGAAGATCGGATCCTCTACCGTGATCGTGCCCACGGTCCTGCCGGTTTCGGCGGGCAGCTCGACGGCACCCGCCTCCTCCGCCACGCGGCCACTCGGCTTCTGGTTGATACCCGCTCGTTCCACAGTGACTGCATCCATAGGTTTCACCAACGTCGTTCGAATTTCTTGCGAAGGATGACCGCGGTCGTGTTCATGACCACGAGGAACACCAGCAACACGATGATGGCACCCGAGGTCTTCTCGACGAAGCCGCGCTCCGGGCTGTCCGACCACAGGAACACCTGCACGGGCAACACGGTTGCCGCATCGGTCACGCCCTTGGGGATGTCCACGATGAAGGCCACCATGCCGATCATCAGCAGCGGCGCTGATTCGCCGAGCGCACGCGCCATGCCGATGATGGTGCCGGTGAGCATTCCGGGCAGCGCCAGCGGGATCACGTGGTGCGTGACCATCTGGATCTTCGACGCGCCCATGCCGAGCGCCGCCTCGCGGATCGACGGCGGCACCGCCTTCAGCGCGGCACGCGAGGCAATGATGATGGTGGGCAACGTCAGCAACGTGAGCACCATGGCGCCGACCAGCGGCGCGGACCGCGGCAGCCCGAAGAAGCCGATGAACACCGCCAGGCCCAGCAGGCCGAACACGATGGACGGCACGGCCGCGAGGTTGTTGATGTTGACCTCGATGAGATCGGTCCAGCGGTTGCGGCGCGCGAATTCCTCGAGGTACACCGCGGCCGCGACGCCGATCGGGAACGACAGCAGCAACGTGAGCAGCAGGGTGTAGAACGACCCGACCACGGCGCCCCAGATGCCGGCGTTTTCCGGCTCGCGCGAATCACCGCGCGACAGGAAGGTGTGGTTGAACCTGAGCGCGAGCGAGCCTTCGCGGCTCAGCTGGTCGATCCAGCGCAGCTGGTTGTCGGACAGCGGGCGCTCGGCCTCGGGCAAGGAACGCTGGATGTGCCCTTTCTGCAGCAGGTCGACCGCGTCGCTCGCGAGCAGCCACTCGGCGCGCGTGGTGCCGATCAATTTCGGATCGTCGACCACTTCGCGCTGCAATTCGAATGCGGCGCTGCCGCTGACCAGGCGCGAGAGTTCGCGCGTGGCCGCGCGGCCCTCGACCTCGGGGAATTTTTTCTTGAGTGACGCGCGGATCAGCGCCTGGTAATCGGCGGAGCGCAGGTCATCGACATGGCGAGTGCCGGCCGGATCGACGACGGCCGGATCGTAGTAGATGGCGAGCTCGAGCTCCGACTGGCGGAACGCGCCCATGCCATTGGAGAAGATCACGAAGAACAGGTACACGAGGAACGTCAGCGCGGCCACGATGGCCGCCAGGCCATAGGCGCGGAAGCGGCGCTCCGCCCAGTACCGGCGCCGCAGGCTCGCGCTGACGATGGCCTGCGTTTCCTGCGCGGTGCGGCGCGGCTTATTCGTATTGCTCACGGTATTTCCTGACGATGTGCAGCGCGAGCACGTTGAGAGCCAGCGTCACGAGGAACAGCACCAGCCCGAGCGCGAACGCGGCCAGGGTCTTGGGGCTGTCGAATTCCTGGTCACCGACCAGCAGGGTCACGATCTGCACGGTCACCGTGGTCACGGCCTCGAGCGGGTTCGCGGTGAGATTGGCGGCGAGACCCGCCGCCATGACCACGATCATGGTTTCACCGATGGCACGCGACACCGCGAGCAGCACGCCGCCCACGATGCCGGGCAGCGCGGCGCGCAGCACTACCTGCTTGATGGTCTCGGATCGCGTCGCGCCGAGCGCGAAGGCGCCGTCGCGCAGGGACTGCGGCACCGCCGAGATCATGTCGTCGGCCAGCGAGGACACGAACGGGATGATCATGATGCCCATGACGAAACCCGCGGCCAGCGCGCTTTCCGAGGCCACGTCGAGGCCGAAGCCTTCGCCCCAGCCGCGCAGCGCGGGGCCGATGGTCAGCGCCGCGAAGAAGCCGTACACCACCGTCGGCACGCCGGCCAGCACCTCGAGCAGGGGCTTCGCCCAGGTGCGGAATTTCGGATGCGCGTATTCGGCCAGGTAGATAGCCGAGTACAGGCCGATGGGCACGGCGATCAGCATGGCGATGAAGGAGATGAGCGCGGTGCCCGCGAACAGCGGCACGGCGCCGAACGAGCCCGACGACCCCACCTGGTCCGCGCGGATGGCCATCTGCGGGCTCCACGAGGTGCCGAACAGGAAGTCGATGGGCGAGATGTGCTGGAAGAAGCGGAAGGCCTCGAAGGCCACCGAGGCCACGATGCCGATGGTCGTGAACACCGCGATCGTCGAGCAGCCGATCAGCAGCCACTCGACCACCATTTCCACGCGATTGCGCGCCCGCAGTTCGGGGGTGATGCGACTGCGCACGACGAGAATCGTGCCGATGGCCATGACCATGACGAGCACGGTGAGCGACATGCGGCTGATGCCGCGCAGTTGCACGTACTCGTGGCCCGCGCCGCGTACCGCCTCGCTGACCGACGCCGGCGGCACGTTGCCGGCAACCAGGTTGCGTACGTCGTTGAGGACCAGCGAGAGCTCGTTGGCGGGCAGATCGCGCACGCCGGCGGGCAGATGGTCCGTGACCAGTCGCAGGATGATGGCGTCCTGGCAAGCCACCCAGACCACGATGACCGCGAGAGCGGGCAGCGCGCACCAGAGCGCCGTCATCACGCCGTAATGGCTCGGCAGGGAATGCAGGTTGCGGACACCGCGATTTCCCCCTACCAGGGCGAGTGAGCGCGATTTGCCGATCCAGAATGCCCCGACTGAAAGAAGTGCGAGGGCTATGAGTAAGGCCGCCGGTGTCATGTCTTATGGGTCTTCAGGCCGAGGCCGCTCGTCGCGGCCCCCTTGTTTAGCGCCGGTATGTGACAGCTTCGTGAAACGGACGCGCCGCCATCCCTGGCGGCGCCTCCTATGGACTTAGAACCGGAAGTTCAGATCCACCTGCAAGCGCTTGTAGTCACGATCGAACACACCGTTGATCGTGGTCGTGTCCAGGGGCGCCGGTGTCGCATCGTTGAACACGACAATGCCGTTCTGCGGAACGTCATTGGCCAGCTCATTGAGGAACAGCGTGGCATTGATCGTCCAGTTGCGGGCGATGGTGTACGCACCGCGCAATGCGAAGCCCTTGGTGTCCGTGTTGCCGTCACCGAAGTCCGAATCCAGCAACTGGCCGAACAGCGCGTCCTTCTCCACCTGCTGGTACAGCAGGCCGGCTTCCCAGGTGCCCTTGGCGGCCGAGGCTGCGCCGAAAAGGATGCCCGCCGCGTACGCCGTGTCGAGCTTCTCGCCCGCCGTCGCATTGATCTCGGCCTCCTGGTTCTGCGCGTAGTCGATGAAGAAGCGCAGCGGCTTGCCACCGACCGTTGCCGTCAGGTCCGCCTGCCCTTCGATGATGTTGAAGTCCGACGCGAGGCAAGCGGTGCCCGCGGCCAGCGTGCGGCTGCAGCCCGCACCGACCACCGTGGTATTGCCGAACGAGTTGCCGCCGAAGAACGCGTTGTAACCCTGGACGCTGTCATAGTCGAAATAGCTCGCCGCCAGCGTGAGGCGCACCGAGTCCGAGAACGGGATGCGGTAGCCCACCTGTCCGCCGAACATGATCGAATCCGTGTTCGTGCCGGTGGTCACGTTGCTGAACGACAGTGCGCGCTCCGCCAGCCAGTCATACCAGGCCGCGGCAAAGAAGTTGCCGGTGGCATAGTTGGCCGAGAGTCCTTCGACGTTGACATCGTTGTCGTAGAACAGGCTGGCCGTACGCGTCCAGGCATACGGCTGCTTGCCGGCCGTGATCTTGAGCTGGCCGTTGGGAGCCCAGGTCACGTACGCCTGGTCCAGGTCGAAGTCCTTGCGCTGGTTCTGGTCGGTGAGCGTCTGGTTGCCGGAGCGCGGGTCCGTCCCGCCCGTGGCGATCCCGAGGCGACCCGTGATCGTGTCATTGACACGGAAGTTGGCGTTGAAGCGCGCGCGGATACGATCGCGCTCGCGGTCACGATCCACGTACTGCACGTCGAACATTTCGTAGCGGTAACGCAGGTCACCTGCAAACGAAAGCGAGGCCTTGTTCTGCGCCACGGTGTCAGCCGTCTTGTCGGCGGTCGCCTGGGTCTCGGCGACCGTCTTCCTGGTTTCGGTCTGCGCCTTTTCCAGCGCTTCGATCTTCGACGAGAGCGCGGCCAGCTGTGCCTTGAGGGTTTCGATTTCGGCGCTCTGCGCCATGGCCGGCGCCGGCGCGAGGCCAGCGGCCGCGGCGAAGACGCCGGTCACCGCCAGGGAAACGAGATTACGTGTCATGGATGTTCTCTGGGTTCTTGATTTACGTTTGTCTGACATGGAAATCGCAACACCCCGGCGGGCGGTGCGCGGCCAGGAGCCGCGCACCGGTACCGGCGATGCTAGTTAGAGCTTGAGCGCCTTGAGCGACTTGGCGTCGGCGCGGATCTTCTCGATCTCGCCCTTGGCCGGCGGGATCAGTCCCTTTTCCGCGAGGTAACCGTCTTCACCCAGCGCTTTCTCGCTGGTGTATTCGGCAACGAACTCGCTGATGCCGGGAATCACGCCGACGTGCGCCTTCTTCACGTAGATGAACAGCGGACGCGAGGCGGGGTATTTGCCCGAGGCGACGGATTCGAAAGTCGGCGACACGCCGTCGACCACCGCGCCCTTGAGCTTGTCGAGGTTCTCCTCGAGGAAGCTGTAGCCGAAGATGCCCACTGCCGACGGGTTGGCCGCCAGCTTCTGCACGATCAGGTTGTCGTTCTCGCCGGCCTCGATGTACGCGCCATCTTCGCGCAGCGTCGCGCAGGCCCGCTTGAAGCGGGGTTCATCCTGCGAACGAAGCGCTTCCAGCCAGGCGAACGTGCGACAGCCCGCTTCCATGTATAGCTCGGCGAACGAGTCGCGCGTACCGGAGGTAGGCGGCGGACCCAGCACTTCGATCTTCGTGGCGGGCAGCGATTTGTTGACATCCTTCCACGTGGCGTACGGGTTGGCGATCAGCGTGCTCGGGTTTGCCGGATCCGGCACGTTCTTGGCGAGCGCCAGATAGACGTCCTTGCGCGTGAGGTTCAGCGAGCTGCCGGTCTTGTTCTCCGCCATGACGATGCCGTCATAACCAACCTTGATCTCGACGACTTCCTTGACGCCGTTCTGCGCACAGGTCTGCAGCTCGGCCGGCTTGATCCGGCGCGAAGCATTGGCGATGTCGGGAAACTGGGGACCCACTCCGTTGCAGAACAGCTTGAGGCCGCCGCCGGTGCCAGTGCTCTCGACCTTGGGCGTCTTGAACTTGCCGGCGCGACCGAACTGCTCCGCCACCGTGGTGGTGAATGGGTAGACCGTGGACGAGCCCACGATGTTGATGGAATCGCGCGCTGCCTGGGCAAACGCGCCGCCGCTCATGGCGCAGACGACGCCGGCCGCGAGCGAAGAGATGAGGAATTTGCGAGTCACGGTATTAGCCTCCGGTTGTGACGCGCGGCAATTTATGACTGGAAGGTTGCGGAAATATTTCAGGGATGCCGGTTTCATCCGACAGTCATAAAACTCCTTGCTGGGGGCGGGCGGGTTCCGTATAACGCGCAGCGATGTCGCAGACCCTCGATCTCACGCTCGATCTCATCTCGCGCAACTCCGTCACCCCGGCCGACCAAGGCTGCCAGGACGTGATGACCCGCCGCCTCGCCGAGGCCGGGTTCGAGATAGAAAACCTGCGTTATGGCAACGTCGACAACTTCTGGGCGACGCGTGGCCAGGGTGGCCCGGTGTTGTGCTTCGCGGGACACACCGACGTGGTTCCGACGGGCCCGCTCGAGGAATGGCAGAGCGATCCGTTCAAGCCCGCGGTGCGCGATGGATTCCTTTACGGCCGCGGCGCCGCCGACATGAAGAGCGCACTCGCTGCCATGGTCACGGCCACCGAAGACTTCGTGCGCGCGCACCCGAAGCACAAGGGCACCATCGCCTACCTGATCACCAGCGACGAGGAAGGCCCGTCGGTGGACGGCACCAAGAAGGTGGTGGAGACGCTGCGTGAGCGGGGGCAGAAGATCGACTGGTGCATCGTCGGCGAGCCTTCGAGCGAAAAAGAGCTCGGTGACACGATCAAGATCGGTCGCCGCGGTTCGCTGTCAGGCCGCCTGACCGTGCATGGTGTGCAGGGCCACATCGCCTATCCACAGCTGGCGGAAAATCCCGTGCATACCTTTGCGCCCGCGCTCGCGGAGCTCACGGCGCGCGTCTGGGACAAGGGCAACGAACACTTCCAGCCCACCAGCTTCCAGATCTCGAATTTCAACGCCGGCACCGGCGCGCCCAACGTGATCCCCGGGGAGCTCAAGGCGCGCTTCAACCTGCGTTACTCGCCCGTGCAGACCATCGACGGCCTCAAGGACATCGTCGAGGGCATCCTCAAGAAACATGGCGTGCGTTACACGCTCGAGTGGTATGTCTCGGGCGAACCGTTCTACACCGCCCCGGGCGCCCTCTCCGAAGGCGTCACGCGCGCGATCCACGCCGAGACCGGGCTCAAACCCAAGTTCTCGACCGGGGGCGGCACCTCCGATGGCCGCTTCATCGCGCCGCTCGGCGCCCAGGTGGTCGAGCTCGGTGTGATCAATTCGACCATCCACAAGGTCAACGAGAGCGTCTGCGTGGCCGACATCGACCGGTTGCACCGCATCTACCTGAACGCCTTGAAGGAAATGCTGGCCTGACGTAGGACAAAGGTCCCGGCTACGGTTTTGTGACAGCGCCGTCCCGACCCACTACACTCCGCACCCGAAACCGAAGGCCAGTCCGGCTGTTGGGGATCTGCGGAAAACAATGAATTTCATCGCGCGCCTGATGCCTCGCGAGGGGCGTTTCTTCAATCTCTTCGACAATCACGCGAAGCTCATCGTCGATGGTGCCCTCGCGCTGGCCGACGTGTTGCGGCACTACGATAACGGCAAGGACCGCGCCGCCGGCATCAAGATGATCGAAGACGCCGAGCATGGCGCCGACCGCATCACGCACGAGACCGTGCAGCTGCTGCACACCACCTTCGTGACCCCGTTCGATCGCGATGACATCCATCGCCTGATCTCGCGAATGGACGACGTGCTCGACCTGATCCAGGACACCGGCGAGTCGCTGGTGCTGTACGACATCCAGAAGGTGACGCCCGAGGCCACCCAACTGGCGGAGCTGCTGCTGCGCTGCGCCGAGCGCGTGCAGTCGGCCGTGGGCCTCATGGCCTCGATGGCCGACGCCCCGGCCATCCTCAAGATCTGCCAGGAAATCGACCGGCTCGAATCGGATGCCGACAAGGTGATGCGCACCGCCATCTCCGAGCTGTTCCGCAATGAGAGCGATGTTCGCCAGGTCATCAAGCTGAAGGCGGTGTACGAGTCGCTGGAATCCGCGACCGATAAATGCCAGGACGTGGCGAACGTCATCGAAAGCGTCGTGCTCGAAAACGCCTGACGAACACCAGGCACTGATCGATGGACGCGAGTTCCTTCTCGACGACGCTGGTGCTGCTCGTATTGCTGGCACTGGCATTCGACTTCATGAATGGCTTCCACGACGCCGCGAATTCCATCGCGACCGTCGTGTCCACGGGCGTGCTCAAGCCGTGGCAGGCGGTGCTGTGGGCGGCCTTCTTCAACGTGCTCGCCTGGGCCGTGTTCCACCTGTCGGTGGCCGCCACCGTCGGCAAGGGCATCATCGATCCCAGCTTCGTCGACAACCGCGTGATTTTCGGCGCCTTGATCGGCGCGATCTCGTGGAACCTCATCACCTGGTACTACGGCATCCCGTCGAGCTCCTCGCACGCGCTCATCGGCGGCATGATCGGCGCCGCGCTCGTGAAGGGCGGCATGGAGCCGCTGCTCTGGCCGGGCATCCTCAAGACCGCGTCGTTCATCTTCATCGCGCCGCTGCTCGGCATGGCCTTCGGCGCCACGCTGATGCTCATCGTGTCCTGGCTGTGTTTCCGCCAGACACCGCGTCGCGTCGACCGGTGGTTCCGCCGCCTGCAGCTGCTCTCGTCGGCCTCGTACAGCATGGGCCACGGCGGCAACGACGCGCAGAAGACCATGGGCATCATCTGGCTGCTGCTCATCGCCAATGGCGTCACCACCAAGGATCACCTGCCGACCTGGGTGGTCATGAGCTGCTTCCTGGCCATCGGCATCGGCACGATGTTCGGCGGCTGGCGCATCGTGAAGACCATGGGCCAGCGCATCACCAAGCTCAAACCCGTGGGCGGCTTCGCGGCCGAATGCGCCGGTTCGGTCACGCTGTTCATGGCCACGCACTTCGGCATCCCGGTGTCGACCACGCACACCATCACGGGAGCGATCATCGGTGTGGGCACCACGCGCGGCACCTCGGCGGTGCGCTGGGGCGTGGCCGGGAACATCGTGATCGCGTGGATCGTCACCATTCCCGCGTCGGCCGGCATCGCCGCGCTGGCTTGGTGGTTAGGCGGCCTGCTCTTCTGACCGCGCCTCAGCTGCGCTTCGGGATCTCGAGGCCGCGTTTCACGGCCGGCCGCGCGAGGAATTCTTCCAGCGCGCGCGGCACGTGTCTGAAGTCCTGGTAGCCGACGAGATCGCCCGCGCCGTAGAAACCGGTGAGGTTGCGGATCATCGGGAAGATCGCGATGTCGGCCACGCTGTATTCCTCGCCCATCATCCAGCGATGCGTGGCCAGGTGCTGGTCGAGCACCTTGAGCAAACGGCGTGTCTCGGCCGCATAACGGTCGCGCGGGCGTTTGTCCTCCCACTCACGGCCCGCGAATTTGTGGAAGAAACCCAGTTGGCCGAACATCGGTCCGACGCCGCCCACCTGGAAGAACAGCCACTGGAGGCACTGGTAACGCGCGGCCGGCGATTTCGGCAGCAGCTGCCCCGCCTTGTCGGCGAGGTACACGAGAATGGCCCCGGACTCGAACAGCGGCAGCGGTGCACCGCCGGGGCCATTCGGGTCGATGATGGCCGGGATCTTGTTGTTAGGGTTCAGCGACAGGAATTCCGGCGAGGTCTGGTCGTTCTTGTCGAAGTCCACGAGGTGCGGCTCATACGGCAGCCCGGTTTCCTCGAGCATGATCGACGCCTTGACGCCGTTCGGCGTGGGCAGCGAGTACAGCTGGATGCGGTCGGGATGGCGTGCCGGCCACTTGCGCGTGATGGCAAAAGAATCGAGCGCGCCCATCACGCCACCCGCCGTGCGGGCCGTATTGCGTTGTTCCAGATGCCGAGCAGCCCGAGCGCGATGGCCGAGATCAGCACCCACTGGGGCATCGACAGACCCATGAAGGTCCAGTCGATGACCCCGCACTCTCCGCCACCCGTCATGACTTTGCGCACCACCTCGAGCAGCGGAAACATCGTCATCAACGCATCGAGGGGAGCGCCGCAGGCGGGCACGGTGCCGGGAGGCTGCGCCTGGACCCAGACGTGGCGTCCCGCGACCCAGATGGTCGCACCGGCGGCAAGGAACACCAGGAAGCCATACACACGCGCACCGACAGGGCCGGCGCGATGCAGCGCGGCCACGAGGAACACGATGCCGAGCGTGACGATGCACACGCGTTGGAACATGCACAGCGGACAGGGCACGTAGTGCAGCACTTTCTCCGCGAAGATCGCATACCCGAACATGCCGAAGCACACGAGGGCGCCCAGCAGATTGATGGTCTGACGTCGGTCGAGCATGGGCGTGGAGATTAGCAGGAGCCGGCGCCCGCCGGCAGGCGGCCTCGACTACACGCCCGAAGCCCGGTCGCGCAGGTCGCGCTCCACGTCCTCGAGGCGCGTGTGGCGGATGTCCTTGCCGTACACCATGTAGTACACGTACTCGCAGATGTTCTTGGCGTGATCTCCGACACGTTCGAGCGCCCGAACTACCCACATGACGTCGAGCGCGCGGCGGATGCTGCGCGGATCCTCCATCATGAACGTGATGCACTGGCGCTGGATGGATTCATATTCCTCGTCCACCACGCGGTCCTGGCGCGCGACGCGCAGGGCGGCCTCGGCGTCCATGCGCGCGAAGGCGTCGAGCGCCTGGTGCACCATCTCCGAGACGATGCGCCCGAGGTGCTTGATCTCGCGGTACTTGTCGGCCGGGCGTTCCATGGTGGCGAGCCGCGAGGCGATGTAGCCGATCTTCTCGCCCTCGTCGCCGATGCGTTCGAGGTCGGTGATGGTCTTGATGATGGAGACGATCACGCGCAGGTCACCGGCGGCCGGCGCGCGCGTCGCGAGGATCTTCTGGCATTCCTCGTCGATCGAGATTTCCATGCCATTGATCTTGAAATCGTCGCGCGCCACCTGCACGCCGAGATTGCTGTCGCCGTCGATGAGCGCCGTGACCGCATTGGCGAGCTGCTGCTCGACCATGCCGCCCATGGTGAGCACCTTGTTGCGCACGCGTTCGAGATCCTCGTTGAAGCGGCGCGAGATGTGATGCGAGAGATCAGCGGTTTCCATGCGTGCCTCGGAGTGTGTTGGCCGCGGATGACGGGTTCATGACATCGCCCGCATTCAGGCCGTCGCCGCGACGCGGCGCTCGAGCACGCGTTCCAGCGGGAAGTGACAAGTGAAGGTACTGCCCCGGCCCTCGCTGCTGTCGATCTCGAGACGCGCGCCGTGGCGATGCAGCGCGTGCTTGACGATGGCGAGCCCGAGTCCTGAGCCGCCGGTTTCGCGCGAGCGGCCGGGATCGACGCGATAGAAACGTTCCGTGAGCCGCGGCAGGTGCTCGCCCGGAATTCCGGGGCCGGTGTCGCGCACGGAGAAATGCCCGCCCTCTTCGTCCGTCCACCAGCGGATCAGCATGCTGCCCTCGGGCGGCGTGTACTTGGCGGCGTTGTCGACCAGGTTCGAGAACGCCGACTGGACCATGGCCTCGTCGCCGAGCAGTCCGGCCGTCGACTCGATCGACAATTCGACCTGGCGCGGATGCGTGGGCCGCGCCAGCACGTCCTTGCGCAGCAGCGCGGCCATGCCCGCCACGTCGATGGGCGCACCCTGGATCGGCGCGTCGTTCGCCTCGAAGCGCGACAGCTCCAGCAGGTCCTCGATGATGCGCGTCATGCGATCGGTCTGACGCCGCATCTCGGCGATCGGCCCTGCGAGCTCGCCGAGCCCGGGATCGGCGCCGAAGGTTTCGAGGTATCCCGCGACCACGGTCAGCGGCGAACGCAGCTCATGCGAGGCATTGGCCACGAAGTCCTTGCGCATCTGCTCGAGCCGTACTTCGCGCGTGACGTCGCGCAGCATCAGCAGCCGCTGGTCCTCGCCATAGGAGATGAGCTGGAACGCCACGTGACGCTCCGCGTGCGAATCGACGCGCACGATCACCGGCAGCGAATACTGGCCGCTGCGCAGGTACTCGACGAAATCCGGGTGGCGCACCAGGTTGTCGATGCGCAGTCCGAGGTCCGCGCGACGCGACAGGTCGAGCAATTCTCCGGCCTTGCGGTTGAACCAGACGATCTCGCCCTGCGGGTCCAGCATCACCACGCCGTCCGGCATGGCGGCGGTGGAGCGGCGCAGCTCGCGGAACAGACGCGTGAGGCGCTCCTTGTGGAACCGCTTGCGACGATGCAGACGCACCACCTGCGCGACCACGTCGCCCCACAATCCGGCGGCATCCGGCGGATCGGCAACGCTGCGATGCTGCAGCCAGTACCACAATTCGCGCAGCTGCCAGAGGTTCCAGGCGAGGTACAGCGCGAACGTCGCGCTGATGCCGGCCCACACCGAACCGGCGAACCAGCCGGCCGTGGCTCCCACCACCAACGCCGCGAGCAGGCGGACAGCGACGTACACGAAGGCGGTGGTACCCGAGTTCATGACCTCACTTCTAGAGGGGACGCGCCGAGAATCGATAGCCGGAGCCGCGCACGGTCTGGATCAGCCGGTCGTGTCCGAATTCTTCGAGCGCCTTGCGAAGCCGGCGGATGTGCACGTCGATGGTGCGTTCTTCGACGTAGACGTTGCCGCCCCAGACACGGTCGAGCAACTGCTCGCGCGTGTAGACGCGTTCGGGATGAGTCATGAAGAACGCGAGCATCCGGTACTCGGTGGGGCCGAGCGCCACGATGCGTTCGCCGACGCTGACTCGCTGGCTGCTCTGGTCGAGCAACAGCCCTTCGATCTCGATGCGTTCCGAGCCCTCGGCGGGCGCAACGCGCCGAAGCACGGCATTGATGCGCGCCAGCAGCTCGCGCGGCGAGAACGGCTTGGTGATGTAGTCGTCGGCGCCGCCTTCGAGGCCGGCGACCTTGTCGCCCTCCTCGGCGCGCGCCGTCAGCATGATGACGGGCAGCTCGCTGGTTTCGCGGTCGCGCTTGAGCGCGCGCGTGAATTCGAGCCCGCTCGTGTCGGGCAGCATCCAGTCGACCAGCAGAAGGTCGGGCCGCTTGTTGGCGACTTCCTCCCGGCCGGTACGCGCATCGGCGGCTTCGCGGACTTCGAATCCGGCCCGACGCAGTCCGAAGGCGATCATTTCGCGAATCGGGCGTTCATCCTCGACGACCAAAATCTGTTTCGCGGACATGTTTCCTGACACGACAACACAGGTGACGTTTTTGTGGCGTGCGGATTACAGCCGGAGTCTATTGCAGTTTCATGACGATGCGCGTTCGGCGACGCGATCCCTGACATAAACGGGCAAGGCCTGCTCGGCAGGCAGCGCCTGGCCCGCCGCGACCACGGGCGTCGCCAGCGCAAGGATCTCGCGCGCGCGAGGCAGCAGGGTTTCGAGGACAGTCGCATCGCCCGCCCGGCAGCGTTCAGCCAATTCGGGCCAGGCCGCAAGGCCCCGGCCGGCAGCCACCCATGGCGCCCCGTCTGCGGGCAACACCACGGCCGCGGGCGCCGAGACCTGTTCGGCACCGCGCGCGATCAGCGGACCCTGCACTTCGAACTCCGCCCAGTAGACCTCGCGCATGCGCGCGTCGTTGATCGCCAGTACCCGCCGCGCCAGTGGGCACGCGTCGGCCGCGCGCTGGGCCACGGCCGCCAGGTTCGAGACCGGCACGACGCCGATCCCGGCCCCGAAGGCCAATCCCTGCACCACACTGGCCGCCAGCCGCACGCCCGTGAACCCGCCGGGTCCCCGACCGAAGGCGATGGCATCGAGAGCCCCGAGCGCGATCCCGCCCTCGGCGAGCAACTCGTCAATCATCGGCAGCAGGCGCTCGGCATGGCCGCGTTCGAATTCCTCGTAACGTTCGAGCACCCGGCCATCGAGATCGAGCGCCACCGAGCAAGCCTCGGTGGCGGTATCCAGTGCGAGGATTTTCATGCCGGTTCGCTGCCGAGCGGCACGCGCTCGAACTGCGGCGGCGCCGCGATACCGGCAATGCGGCGCAGGAATCTCTCCGCATCCTCGACCGCGCGAGTGACCGGCATCGGCGGCAGGCTGGCGCGGAACACGCGCCCGTAGGGTTTGTCGACCAGGCGCGGATCGCAGATCACCACCACGCCTCGATCCGTCTCGCTGCGGATCAGGCGGCCCACGCCCTGCTTCAGGGCGAGCGCCGCCTCGGGCAGCTGGTATTCGCGGAACGCATTGCCGCCGGTGGCCTTGAGGTGCTCGATGCGCGCGCGTGTGAGCGCATCGTCCGGCGAAGCGAACGGCAGCTTCTCGATGATCACGAGGCGCAGCGCGTCGCCCTTGACGTCCACGCCTTCCCAGAAGCTCGCGGTGCCGAGCAACACGGCATTGCCGGACTCGCGGAACGTGCGCAGCAGCTGTTCGCGCGGCGCCTCGCCCTGCACGAGCAGCGGAAAATCGGCGAGCTCGGTCCAGCGCTCGCGCATGAGCTGCGCCGCGCGCTGCAACGCCCGGTGGCTGGTGAACAACACGAACGCGCCGCCGGCCGATGCCTCGAGGAGCGGCACGCAGGCGTCGATCACGGCCTGGGTGTGCGCGGGCGACGCGGGGTCCGGCAGACGCGGCGGTAGATAGAGCAACGCCTGCGATTCGAAATCGAAGGGGCTGGCGATCGCCAGCGTCTCCGCCTCGTTCATGCCGAGGCGCGAGGTGAAGTGCGTGAAGTCTTCTCCCACCGAGAGCGTGGCGGAAGTGAATACCCAGGCGGCCTGCGTGCTGCGCGTGAAAGCCACGAACCGGTCGGCCACGTCGAACGGTAGCAGGCTCAGCGAAAAACCGCGCTGCGTGAGCTCCACGCTGCGGGCGCCCTCGTGTTCCTCGGCCAGGGTGATCTGCTGGAGCCTGGCGGCGAGCTCGGTCGCGCGTGCGGCCGACTGCTGGATTCCTGGCTCGCGGCCCTGCTCCTTGAGACCTTCCGCCAGTGCGCGCAGGGATTCGGTCACGGCCTGTCCGGCATCCGCGAAGGGGGTGTCGGCCGCCAGCCAGTCGGGTCGCGGCGTGCCGCGCACGACATCGGCCAGTGTCGCGAGCCCGCGCTCGAGCGCGCCCAGTTCATCGGCCAGCGCGCTGGCCGGTGCGCGTAATTGCGCCAGCTCCTGGCGCACGTCGCGCACCAGCAGCTCCGCCTGCCGGCTGCCGAAGCGCGCGCCGAAAAACTGCGTGGCGAGGTCCGGGATCTGGTGTGCCTCGTCGATGATGACGGCGTCGGCGGTGCCGA
>DATEII010000064.1:0-14486 GCA_035279135.1 Steroidobacteraceae bacterium | reverse complement strand
CGCATCAACGTGAGCCCGCGCGAAATCGAGCAGTTCCTCGAACGGCAGAAGAAGATGCCGTCGGAGAACCAGCAGTACGACGTCTCGCACATCCTGATCGCCGTGCCGCAGGCGGCCACGCCCGAAGAGCTCGACGAAGCGGCGAAGAAGGCCGACGAGGTGTACCAGAAGGCCACCTCGGGCGAAGACTTCGCACGCCTCGCGGTCCAGTATTCGAATTCGCAGACCGCGCTCGAAGGCGGTCGGCTCGGACTGCGCAAGGGCTCGGAGCTCCCCACCTTCCTCGGCGAGCTCATCGCGGGCATGAAGGCCGGCGACGTCACCAAGCCGCTGCGCACGCCCTCGGGCTTCCACATCGTCAAGCTCAACGAGATCAAGGGCGGCGGGCAGGTCATCACCAACCAGGTGCACGCGCGCCACATTCTCATCAAGCCCAACGAGCTGCAGGACGACGCCACCGTGCAGCAGAAGCTGGCCTCGATCCGCGACCGCATCGTGAACAAGGGCGAGAACTTCGCCGCGGTCGCCTCGGTGGTCTCCGAGGATCCGGGCTCGGCCGCCGAAGGCGGCGATCTCGGCTGGAGCAACCCCGGCACCTTCGTGCCCGAGTTCGAGAAGCAGCTCGCGCAGCTGCAACCCGACGAGATCAGCCAGCCGTTCCGCACGCAGTTCGGCTGGCACATCATCCAGCTGCTGGGCCGCCGGCAATACGACAACACGCAGGAAATGATGCGCCAGCAGGCATTCCAGCGGCTTCGTGAAGCCAAGGCCGACGAAGAGACGGAGCTCTGGCTGCGCCGTCTGCGCGACGAGGCGTACGTCGAGTACAAGCTCTGAAGCCGGATCGCCAGCGAATCGCGGTCACCGCGGGTGAACCCGCCGGCATCGGACCGGATCTCTGCCTCGCACTCGCCCAGCAGGATTTCCTCGGGAGCTCGTCCATCGAATTGATCGTGATCGGCAATCGCGCATTGCTCGCCGAGCGTGCGCAGATGCTGGGCCTCGACCTGCCGCTCACCCCCTACGAGCCGAGTGACCCGCCCCGCCCCGGTGCGCTGCGTGTGCTCGATGTGCCGCTCGGCGCGCCCTGCGTCGCGGGCCGGCTCGATACCGCCAATGCGCGGCACGTGCTGAACATGCTGGATCGGGCCATCGATGGCGCGCACCGCGGTGAATTCGCGGCCATGGTCACGGCGCCCGTGCAGAAGAGCGTGATCAACGACGCGGGCGTGCCGTTCACGGGCCACACCGAGTATCTCGCCGAGCGCACCCACGCACGCCATCCCGTGATGCTGCTCGCGGCGGAATCGCTGCGCGTGGCGCTGGCCACCACGCACCTGCCGCTGCGCGCCGTCAGCGATGCGATCACGCCAGCGCTGCTCGATACCACGCTCGGCATCGTGCACGCCGACGTGCAGCGGCTGTGGGGCATCTCGCGGCCGCGCATCGCGGTGTGCGGGCTGAATCCGCATGCCGGCGAGAGCGGCCATCTCGGCAGCGAGGATCGCGACGTGATCGCGCCGGCCATCACGCGTGCGCGCGCCGCCGGCATGCTGGTCGACGGTCCCTTGCCCGCCGACACGGTGTTCGTGCCACGTTACCTGTCTAACTACGACGTGGTGCTGGCCATGTACCACGACCAGGGCCTGCCCGTGCTCAAGCACTCGGGCTTCGGCAACGCGGTCAACGTGACGCTGGGCCTGCCCATCGTGCGCACCTCGGTGGACCACGGCACGGCGCTGGACCTCGCAGGCACCGGTCGCGCAGATGCCGGCAGCCTGCTCGCGGCGACGCGCCTGGCCATCGAGTTCGCGTCCCGAAATTCCTGATGTTTGCGCGCAAGCGTTTCGGCCAGCACTTCCTGCACGATCGCAGTGTGCTCGACCGCATCGTGCAGGAGCTCGATCCTCGAGCCGACGACGCGTTGCTCGAGATCGGCCCGGGCCGCGGCGCACTCACCGAACGACTGCTCGGTCGCAGTCGCAGCCTGGATGCCGTGGAGATCGACCGGGATCTCGCCGCGCTGCTGCGGCAGCGCTTCGGTACGGGCGCAGGGTTCGAGCTGCACGAAGCCGATGCGCTGGAGTTCGATCTCGAGGCGCTGGCACGGCGGCGCGGCACACGCCTGCGTGTCATCGGCAACCTGCCTTACAACATCTCGACGCCGCTGCTGTTCCACGTGGCGGCGGCGCACGAACACATCACCGACCTGCACGTGATGTTGCAGAAGGAAGTCATCGACCGGATCGTCGCGGCGCCCGGCAGTGGCGACTACGGGCGCCTGACGGTCATGCTGGCGCCGTGGTTCGAGGCGCGACACCTGTTCGACGTGGGGCCGGGCGCGTTCACGCCCGCCCCGCGTGTCTGGTCCGCCGTGGCCCGGCTCACCGTACGAAGGGAGCCCGCCTTCGAGGTACCACAAGCCTTCGCCCGCACGGTGTCGGCGGCCTTCTCGCAGCGGCGCAAGACTCTGCGCAATGCGGTGCGTTCGCTCATGGACATCTCGGCCATCACGGCGGCCGGCATCGATCCCGGTGTTCGCCCCGAGACGCTCTCGCCTGCGCAATTCGCGGCGCTCGCCGCGCACGTCGCGGACAAATAGTTCGGTATCATCGACCGCGCATGGACGAGAGCCCTCACAAGATCCGCGTCGACGTCGACACCAGCTACCTCGCGGAGCAATCCGATCCGAAAGAGCGGCGTTACGTGTTCGCGTACACCATCACCATCCGCAACGAGGGCAGCGTGCCGGCACGGCTGCTGACGCGGCACTGGATCATCACGGACTCGAACGGCAAGGTGCAGGAAGTGCGCGGCGAAGGCGTGGTCGGCGAGCAGCCATACCTCAAGCCCGGACAGCGCTTCCGGTATTCGAGTGGCGCCGTGCTCGAGACTCCGGTGGGCGCCATGCAGGGCAGCTACCAGATGGTTGCCGACGACGGCGAGCAGTTCAGCGCGCCCATCTCCCCGTTTCGGCTCGCGATGCCGGGCATGCTGCACTGAGACGCGTGACGCATGGCCCGTTACGCCATCGGTGACATCCAGGGCTGTTGCGATGAACTGAAAGCGCTGCTCCAGCGCTGCAACTTCTCCGCCGACCGCGACGAGCTCTGGTTCGTCGGCGATCTCGTGAACCGGGGACCGAAGTCGCTCGAGACGCTGCGCTTCGTGCGCGCGCTCGGTGCCAATGCCACGGTGGTGCTGGGCAACCACGACCTGCACCTGATGGCGCTCGCGCACGGCTCGAAGCGCAAACACAAGGATGGTGACACGCTCGACGATATCCTCGAGGCACCCGATCGCGAGCAGCTGCTCGAATGGCTGTCAGGACGCCCGCTTGCCGTATTCGACGAGCCGCGCGGTGATTTCCTCGTGCACGCCGGCCTCGTACCCGAATGGACGCCGCGTCTCGCCGCCAAGCTGGCGCGCGAGGTCGAGGCCGTGCTGCGCGACGACGCACGCACGCTGTTCGATGCGATGTACGGCAACAAGCCGGACCAGTGGAACGACAACCTGCGCGGCATGGACCGGCTGCGTTTCATCATCAACGTGTTCACGCGCATGCGCTTCTGCCGCCGCGATGGCACGGTGGATCTCAAGATGAAAGGCGAACCCGGCGAGCAACCCGCGGAGTTCCTGCCGTGGTTCGACGTGCCCGGGCGGCGCAGCCGCGACGTGCGCGTGGTCTGCGGCCACTGGTCGACGCTCGGCTTCAAGAAGCGGCGCGACCTGCTGGCGCTGGACACGGGATGTGTGTGGGGCGGCGCGCTGACCGCGATGAATCTCGATGCCGATGACCCGCCGGTGCAACTACCTTGCGGCGGCCATCAGCAACCCGGAGCCGAAGGTTAGTTCTTCGGCGCGGCGGGAGCGGCGTCTGACGGCGTAATGATCTGGTTGGCACCGCCGGCCGCTTCTTCCGGCGGCGGCTCGATCTTCTGCGGTTCCTGGGTCGGCGATACGAACGCGGGCTGCGGCTGTGGTTCCACCACGACCTCGGCGAACTGCGGCATGAAGCCCCAGTTGATGTAGAGCGCCTGCGTCGTGGGACGGAACACGCTGGGCATGAGCTCGATGTCGATCGGCAACGTGCCTTCCGCCGCGACCGGCAACACGCTGCGCTCCTCGCCCTGAACCTCGACCTGCTGCACGCTGCCAGGGCGCACACGCACTGCGACGCGCACCGGCCAGGTGGTGTCGGCCGGCAACTTCGCCGTCACGCTGCCGCTACCGCTCGCACCGGACAAATCGAGGACCAGCGTGTTGCGCTTCCAGTACTGCGGGAAACTGGCGGGCGTGCCATCGGCATTCACCAGGTCCACTTCATGGATCGCCTCCGGCGCCGGTTTCGGCTTCTTGTAGAACGGCCAGATCCTGGGCGCGTGCAGGGAACTGCAGGCGGATATGGCGACGCTCACGGAGGCAATGAACGCAAGGCGGGCTTTCATGGGCGGCAAACATAACATGCGGGCGGGCACCGACTGGCCCGCAGGGCTGACTCCGGCAGGCGACAGGGCGCGCATTTGTGGAGAAGGTCACATCACGCGCCCGGGGCGCATATCATTCAGGGCCTACGCGAGCCCCTCAAGCGCGAACCCTTTTCTATGAAAACCGGGCCCCTCAATTTCAAACGCTGGATCGACGAGCACCGGCACCTGCTCAAGCCACCCGTGGGCAACAAGCAGGTGTTCACCGACAGCGAGTTCATCATCATGGTCGTCGGCGGCCCTAACAGCCGCAAGGACTTCCACGTCGATCCCGGCGAGGAGTTCTTCTACCAGCTCGAAGGTGGCATCACGCTGGCCACGGTGCAGGATGGCCGGCGCATCGATGTCCCCATCAACGAGGGCGAGATCTTCCTGCTGCCGCCCAACATGCCGCACTCGCCTCGCCGGCCCGCCAACACCGTGGGGCTGGTCATCGAGCGCACGCGCCGTCCCGGCGAACGTGATGGCTTCCAGTGGTATTGCGAATCCTGCGGCAACAAGCTCTACGAGGAATTCGCCGAGATCACCAACATCGAGACGCAGCTGCCGCCGATCTTCGATCGCTTCTTCGGCACGCCGTCGCACCTGAACTGCCGGGTCTGCGGCACGGTCATGGAAAAACCCCGCTGACATGCAGGCCGAGCTCATCTATGGCGGGCAGAAGGTACGCGCGGCGCTCGACCGCGGCGTGAGCCTGGCGATCGCAGTGGAATTCGGCGCCGCGGGCCCGCGGCATTTCGGCGCCGGAGCACCCGAGTCGCGGCCGTTCGCGGTGGGCAGCTTCTCGGGCAGCGTGGCCACCGGTGCCTCGGCCAATTGCTCCACCGTGACGCTCACGCCGCATTGCCAGATGACGCACACCGAGACCGTGGCGCACCTCACGCGCGAAGCCGGCGATGCCTGGCGCGTGGTGCCGCGCGGCCTGCTGCCGGCGGTAGTAGTTAGCGTGGTGCCGGAGCCGGCGAGCGAATCCGCCGAGAGCACCGATCCGCAGCCCTACGCCACCGACTCGCTGATCACCAGGCGGCGGCTGCGCGCCGCATGGCCGATGACGCGCATGGTGGACCCCGTGGCCGTGATCGTGCGCACGCTGCCGAACGACGCCGCCAAGCGCACGCGCAATTACGACGACGTGGTGCCGCCCTACTTCACCCGCGACGCCGTGGAATGGCTGGTGGAAAAGCGCATCGAGCACCTCGTGCTCGACGTGCCGTCGCTCGATCGCACCCATGACGAAGGCCACATGGTCGGTCACCGGCTGTTTTTCGGATTGCCGCGCGGCAGCACGGCGCGCGGCGATGCCGCGCGTTCACGCGCCACCATCACCGAGCTGGCCTTCGTGCCGGACGAAGTGCACGACGGGCCCTGCATCCTGTCGTTGGCCGTGCCGGCCATCGGGGGCGACGCCGTTCCGAGCCAGCCGATTGTGTATCCTCTGACGCCATGAATGCCTCGCCGAGAGACGTTCCGGCGGGCAGCGATCCGCTGCCGCAGTTCTCGACGTCGCGGGATTTCGCACTGGATTGCGATGCCGCGGACATCCTGGCTCCGTATCGCAAGCAGTTCGAGCTGCCGATCAGCGCCAGCGGCGAGCCGCTGGTCTATCTATGTGGGCATTCGCTCGGCCTCGCACCGCGCGCGGCGCTCGACTATGTGAGCGAGGAGCTCGCCGACTGGGCCGCACTCGGTGTCGGCGGACATCACACGGCGACGCGGCCGTGGATCGACTACGCGCAGAATTTCACCAAGGGCCTGCAGCACCTGACCGGCGCGTTGCCCGGCGAAGTGGTCGCGATGAACTCGCTGACCGTGAACCTGCACCTCATGATGGCGTCGTTCTACCGCCCCGTCGGCATGCGCGACAAGGTGCTCATCGAGGCCGGTGCGTTTTCGTCGGATCGGCACGCCATCCTCGGGCAGCTTTCGTGGCACAAGCTCGACGCCGAGCAGACGCTGGTCGAGCTCGAGCCGCGCGCCGGCGAAGAGCTGCTGCGCATCGAGGACATCGAGGCGAAGATCGAGCAGCTCGGGCACGAGCTCGCATTGGTGCTGTGGCCGGGCGTGCAGTACCGCACCGGGCAGGCCTTCGACTGCGCGCGTATTGCCGCGGCCGCGCACCGCGTCGGCGCGCTCGCGGGGTTCGACCTCGCACATGCGATCGGCAACCTGCCGCTCTCGCTGCACGATGGCGGAATCGACTTCGCCGTGTGGTGTTCGTACAAGTACATGAACGCGGGCCCGGGTGCGATCGGCGGCTGCTTCGTGCACGAGCGGCACTTTGCGACGCCGACGCGGCTCTCCGGCTGGTGGGGCCACGAACCCAGGACCCGCTTCCAGATGTTGCCCGAGTTCCAGCCCGCGGCCGGAGCCGCCGGTTGGGCCGTGAGCAATCCGCCCATCTTCTCGGCCGCGCCGCTGCTCGCATCGCTCGAAATGTTCCGCGCGGCGGACATCGGCGAGCTGCGCGCGAAATCGGTGCGCCTGACCACCTACGCCGAACGATTGCTGAACGAGCGCTGTGGACGCGAGATCCGCATCATCACGCCGGCGACGGCGGAAGACCGCGGCTGCCAGCTCAGCTTCCGCGTGAACGGCGGGCAGAAACGCGGCCGGCGCATCTTCGACGCGCTCGCGGTGCATGGCGTGATCTGCGACTGGCGGGAGCCCGACATCATCCGCATCGCGCCCGTGCCCTTCTACAATCGTTTCCTCGACGTGTATGACATGGCCGAGGAGCTGACGGCCGCGCTGCAGGCGATCGCTTGAGCCTGGCCTCGGTCAGCGGCGTCAACATCGCTGGCGCCGGGCTCGCCGGATCGTTGCTGGCGATCCTGTTCGCGAAGCGTGGTTTCAAGGTGACGGTGTACGAGCGGCGGCCGGATCCCCGCATCGGGCCGGTGGATAGCGGTCGTTCGATCAACCTGGCCCTGGCCGCGCGCGGCATTCGCGGACTCAGGCTCGCCGGTGTGTTCGAGCGGGTCATGCCCATCACGATCCCGATGCGCGGCCGCATGGTGCACGAGCACGATGGCGCGACGGAGCTCCAGATGTACGGCGTGCGGCCCGAGGAAGTGATCCATTCGGTGTCACGCGCGACGCTGAACCGCGTGCTGATCGAGGAAGCTGCGGCGCTTCCCGGTGTGTCCTTCCACTTCGGGCAGCTGTGCCTCGGGCTCGCGCACGACCGCGACGTGCTCGAGTTCCGCGACGAAGCCACCGGCCGCATCTATCACTGCGCCGCGCAGCCCAGCATCGCCACCGATGGGGGTGGCTCCGCGGTACGCGATTCCCTGGTGGCGCGCGAAGTGGCTTCGGTGCGCGAGGAACCGCTCGACCACGATTACAAGGAGCTCACGATCCCGGCACGTGATGGCAAGCACATCCTGGATCCGAACGCGCTCCACATCTGGCCGCGCGGCGGCTTCATGCTGATCGCGCTGCCCAACCAGGATGGCACGTTCACGGCGACGGTCTTCCTCGCGCGTGTCGGCCCGAACAGCTTCGAGCAGCTGCGTTCCCCGGGTGACGTCGACGCGTTCTTCGCGCGCGAGTTTCCGTCGGCGCGCGCGCTCATCCCCGACCTGGTGCGCGAGTGGTTCGAGCATCCGCAGGGCTCGCTGGGCACCGTCTACACGCGCGGCTGGCATCTCGGGGGCAGCGTGCTCTTGTTGGGTGATGCGGCCCACGCCATCGTGCCCTTCCACGGGCAGGGCATGAATTGTGCGTTCGAGGACTGCGCCGAGCTCCTGCGCATGATGGACGAGCATCACAGCTGGGCCGGCTTGTTCGAGGCGTTCGAACACGAACGACGGCCGAACACCGATGCCATCGCGAAGATGGCGCTGGAGAACTACCGGGAGATGCGCGAGACCGTGCTCGACCCGGATTACCGGAAGAAGAAAAAACAGGCCGAGGAGCTGGAGAGGAAAGACCCGGGCTTCATCCCGCGATACTCGAAGGTGATGTTTCACCCCGAGATTCGCTACCTCGACGCTTTGGGCCCCTCATCGAGATAGCGCTATTTCACGATGACCCGAAACTGCAGGTCGAACGTCGGGCTGCCGCCGCCCTGCCCGGGCATCGTGCCCTTCGGGCGCATGCGAATGTCGGTGACGGCGGTATCGCAACCTTGCGCATCCGCGGTGGGCACATACACCCAGGTCGCGCCGCCGTCGCTCGAGAAATCCAGGTCGTCGGCCATGTTGTTCAAGGCGGTGAAGGTCCACGTCAACGCGCTGCTCGGTGTGCCATTCACAAAGGCCACCGGGCCCGAACCCGGCGCGCCGAGGTTGCCGACGAACAGCTTGGTATTGGCCGGGACCTTGTCGGTGATCAGCACCGTGTTGTTGTCCACCGCGCCCGTGCCCTGGTTGGTGACGCGCACCGTGTAGAGCTGCGTCGAACCCGGGATGCTCTTCGGATTCGAAGCGCCGTTCACGGGATCCAGCACCGGCGACACGAGTTTGGTCACCTGCAGGTTGGGTCCCCCATTCACCACCACGTTGCCACTGAATTCCGAGGTCTCGCCGCCGATCGTCGACGTGGACGTCAATGACGTGCCGATCGCCACGCCCGGCGCGGTGATGCGGAAGCTGAAACGGTTGGTGGTATCCGTGCCCTGCGCGCGGCCATTGATGTTGCCCGGGCCGTACGTGCCGGTGCTGGCATCGAGATCCGCGGCCGAACCTTCGGTGTAAGTCCCGAGATACGTGAGGCCTTCGCCGAAGCCCGTGGGATCCGCCTGCGCGACGTACAACTCGATGGCGCTGCCGGGTCGCGCGAACCCGCCGAAAGTCAGCTCGCTGCCCACCAGAACCGCATTGGCCATGATGGGGTAGTTGCGCAAACCATTCGGGCCGGTGTCGGCATCACCGTTGTCATTGATGGTGACACCCTGCGGCGCGCCCATCGTGTTGGGATCGAGCACGCGCGGATCGAGATCGATGCCGAGTCCGCCGTTCGAATTGAACGAGTTCTGCGTGATCTGGATGCCCGTGGCCTGGATGACCACGATGCCGGGACCCGCGTTGTCGCGCACCACGTTGCGGCTGAACACCACGCCGGCGCCGGTCGCGGCATAAGCGTCCATGCCGATGGGCTCGGTCGAGGCGGCGCCACCGCCGACATTGACGAAGCCGTTGCCGCGCACGGTGTTGTTGGTGACCGTGATGTTGGTGGCCGCCGCGCCGCCGCCGTGGCCCACCTCGATCCCGCCGCCCTGCTGGTCGCGCGCGAGGTTGGCGGTGACCTGGATGGAGCTCACGGTGCCGACGAGCAGGATGCCGTCGAAGGTGTTGGTGTGGCCCGAGGTCGGCCGCGCCACTTCGTTGAGCGTGATGAGCGAACCCGTGCCACCGCTGTCGGTGCGGATGCCCGAGTTGTTCACGGTGACGAAGTTGTTGCGCACCGTGGCGCTCGAGCCCTGGAAGGTGATGCCGTACGCGCCCGCGCTGTTGTCGGCGCTGCTGCCCGTGGCCGTCATGCCGACCAGGTTGTTGCGCGCCAGGCAGCTGCTGCCGCTCAACAGGATGTACCCCTGGCGCAGGGCGAAACCGAGGATGGCGCTGCCGTTGCCGCCCAACGTGACGGTGGTGTCGCCGGCCGAGAGCTGCACTTCGGGTCGCGCGAAGGTCGGCAGACTCACGCCGTCGACGCCGACCGTGCCGCCGGTACCGAGCGTGCCGATATTGGTGTTGCCGATGTTGACGGTCTGCGTGCTGGCATCCAGCCGCGTGTTCGCGCCGGACACGGTAGTTAGCACACCGGCCAGCGGGATCACCGCCACGCCGCTGGTCAGCGCGGCGCTCGGGATCATGAAGATGCTGGACTCGTAGCCGAGCGGCAGGCTCGAGGTGGAGCCATCGATCTGCCCGCTGCCCGACTGGGCGAGGCCTGCCTCACCTCCGAGCGCATTGGCATTGATCACGAACTGGCGCAGCGAGCCCTGGCAGGGAAAACTCGAATTGGTGGCACCGCAGGCCGTGGCATCGCGCGTGTTCACGACGGTGTCGAAATTGAAGCCGAAGTCGATGTTGGTGATGGTCGAGTTGTTGGCGGCCGGCGTGAGCGTCGCGTACGACTGCGGCACGCGTCCGCCGGCGGTCAGGCCGCCGAATCCGCCGCTGCCCTGGTAGACATAGGCATCACTCGACGCGGGCGTCTCGCCGCCCACGCGGTCCGTCACGGGCGCGATGCCGTTGCCGCTGCCCTCGGTGCGGAAAGTCTGCACGGGTACGCAGGTCGTGCAACCGGCGCCGCCGGTGCGCGCGGAGTGCACGGTGCCACTGACCACTCGCACGCGGACCGGGTTGGTGTTGTTGCCGGAGGACAGCGAGTAGAAGCCGTTCGCGTCGGTGGTCGTGGTCGCGATGAAGTTGCCATTGCTGGCGCGGTACAGTTCGACCGTGACGCCGGCGATGCCAACACCACCCGACGCGGCCAGTGACCGGCCCGCACCGCCGCCGTAGTTGGCGTCCTCGAACACGGTGCCGGTGAATGTCGCGGCCGATGCGAGCCCGCAAAACGCGGACGCAATAAGACAGCCCGCGACGAGCGGGACTCGCACTCCAGACCTTCCTCTCATGCCCACGATTCTAGAGCCGCGAAATCCGGGATTTTTCCTAATGGATCACAGTGATAGGGCCAAAAACGTGCGCCGCGTCCAACCTCGGGTGAATCGGCAGCGGCCGCGGCCGCAACCGCGCCCCGCGCTCTAACAGTCGAGCCGGAACATGGGGTGGCTCCTATCCTCGTTCCGTGGATAGCGAAGCACCGGTCCTGATCGCGGGCGGCGGGCTGACAGGCCTGGCCGCCGCCGCATTCCTCGCGCAGCAAGGCATACGCTCGATCGCGGTCGAGCGCCTCAAAGAGAGTTCACCGCTGCCGCGTGCCGCGTTCTTCCACATGCGCACCCTGGAGATGTTCCGCGGCCTCGGCATCGAGGCCCGCATCCGCGAGGAGTCGGCGAAGGAATTCGTGCCCGACGGCGCGCTCATCGCGATGGACTGCGTGTCGGGCCGCAAGCTCGCCGACATCATTTCCAACCTCAACGAGGGCGTCGATGCCGTGAGCCCCTGCCGGCGCTGGTTCCTGAACCAGCCGCGACTCGAGCCCATCCTGCGCGAGCGTGCGCGCGCAGCCGGCGCGACGGTGCTGCAGGGCACGGAGATCCTCGCCGTGCGGCAGGACTCCGGCGGCGTCACGCTGCGCGTGCGTGACGTCGACGGCGGCAACGAGCGCGAGCTCGCGGGCCGTTATCTCATCGCCGCCGATGGCGGCCACTCGAAGGTGCGCGAGCTGCTCGGCATCGGTTACGAGGGCCGCGGCGCGTTCTCGAAGTCCCTGACTATCTACTTCAGCGCCGACCTCTCGCCATGGCTCGGCGAGAAACCCTGGAGCATCATCTACGTGAACAACCCGGTGCTGGCCGGGTTCTTCCGCATGAACCGCGCCGGTACCGTCGGCTTCCTGGGCGTCAACACGCTCGGCGATCCCAAGGTCGATCCCGTGGCCGCCATGAACGCCGCCAGCGATGTGAGCGAGGCACGCATGATCGAGCTGGTGCGCGCCGGCGTGGGCAGACCCGACCTGCCGGTGCGCATCGACGGGTATTCGCGCTGGCGTGCCACGGCCGAAGTCGCGCAGAAATTTTCCGAGGGACGCATCTTCATCATCGGCGATGCCGCGCATCTCATGCCGCCGAACGGCGGCTTCGGCGGCAACACCGGCATCCACGATGCGCACAATCTCGCCTGGAAACTGGCGCAGGTGATCCAGGGTCACGCCAGGCCGGGCTTGCTGGACAGTTATGCCGGTGAACGCAAGCCCGTGGCCCGCTTCACCGTCGAACAGGCGTTCTCGCGCTACGTCGCGCGCACCGCGCCCTGGCTGGCCGCCACGCAGCAGACCGATGCCATCGCGCACGATTTCGACATCGAGATCGGCTACCTGTATGGCCGCGATGCAGTGCATGCCGATCCGCGCACCACGCGGGGCCTGCCCGGATCGCGGGTTCCTCACTACTGGCTCGAGCGCGACGGCGAGCGCGTGAGCACGCTCGATCTCACCGGTCGATGGCTGCTGATCGCCGGGCCGCAGGGCCAGGGCTGGATCCCGGCGGCCCACGAAGCCGCGGACATGTTCGGCGGATTGAGCGCGCTGGCATTGGGCAGCGATCTGCACGACCCGGCAGGTGGGTGCTGCGAGGCGCTCGGCATCGCAGCTACCGGCGCGATGCTGGTGCGACCCGACGGCTTCGTCGCGTGGCGCACCGACACCCCCGGACGGGATCCAACTACCGCGCTTCGCGAGGCGATGGCGCGAGCGCTCGCCTGATCTTCGCGGGCAAGAAAAAAGGCGCGAAGGGTTTCCCCTTCGCGCCTTCCGGTAGTTCGAGGATCCGGTTTACGGAGCCTTGACGATGTCGAGCAGCTCGACGTCGAACACCAGCGTGGACTGGGGCGGGATCGTCGGCGGGCTGCCGTTCGGGCCGTAGGCGAGATTGGCGGGGCACACGAACTGCGCCTTGCCACCCACCTTCATGGTCTGCACGCCTTCGGTCCAGCAGGGGATCACGCCGTTGAGCGGGAAGGTCGCGGGTTCACCGCGCTCCTTGGAGCTGTCGAACACCTTGCCGTCGATGAGGCGGCCTTCGTAGTGCACTTTCACCTGGTCGGTGGCCTTGGGCTGCGCGCCGCTGCCTTCCTGGGTGTGCTTGATGACCATGCCGCTCGCCGTCTTGGTGGCGCCGGTCTCCTTCGACGCCTTGTCGAGGTAGGCGGTGCCCGCTTCGGCGGCCTTCTTCGAAGCGGTCTCCATGCGCGCCTGCGCGAACGCCTGCAGCTTCGGCTTGTAGGCCTCCGGGTCGACGACGGGCTTGGCGTGGTTCACCCCGTCTGCGAAGCCTTTCTGCACCATCACGAGCTCTTCCGGCGTGAGGGCGAACACGTCGACCTGCTGGCTCAGGAAGATGCCGAGCGCGTACTGGGTCTTCTGCTCTTCGGTGGTGGGCTCGGCAGCCTTGGCCGTCTTGGCGGCGTCGGCATTGCAGGCCGAGAAAGTGAAGGCGCAGAGGATGGCGGCTAACGCGGTGAGTTTTTTCATAGGGCGCGGAGCTTAACTTGCCCCGCCCCACAAAGCACCGGATTTGTACTTTTTACCGCTTTTCCCAGACTTCGAACGTCATCGGCCACGCATGGCGTTCATCGGCGGTGTGCGACTCGCGCTCGACCACGTGCCATTCCCGGTCATCGAGCGCCGGCCACACCACGTCCCCCTCGATGTTGCCGTGCACCCGCGTGAGATGCAGGCGGCCGGCACGCGGCAGCAACGTGCGGAACAGCTCGGCGCCGCCGATCACCATGATCTCGGGCACGTCGCCGGCGGCGCGCAGCGCGGCCCCGGCATCGTGCACCACGGTGACGCCTTTGCGACGGTAGTTAGTATCGCGGGTCACCACGATGTTCTGCCGGCCGGGCAGCGGCTTGCCGATGGAATCGAAAGTCTTGCGGCCCATCACGATGGGCTTGCCCATCGTCAGCCGCTTGAAGCGCTTGAGATCGTCGGGCAGGTGCCAGGGCAGCGTGTTGTCGCGGCCGATCACGCCGTTGTCGGCCACGGCCACGATCAGCGTGATGAGTGGCGTCATATGAATCCTTCCAGCGGACGGCGGCGGAACCAGCCGGTGAAACTCATGCGTTCGCGCTGCCCGGGCAGCACTTCGTGCTCGAAGCGATCGGAGACGAAGGCCACGAGCCGTCCGCCGATGGGCAACACGTCTTCACTCGCGCCTCCGCCCGTGTAGATGCGCAGGTGCGCGCCATCGGCTTCGGTCCAGTTCTCGTTGAGGTACAGCGCCGCGGAGACCGCGCGCACGTCGCTGCCTACCAGGCGGTCGAAGTGTCGCGCATATGCCGCGCCGCGCGGGTACAGCGCGAAGTGACCCTGGAAATCCTCGAGACCGGTCATGAGCGCGCGGTTCAGTGCCACGCGCAGCTCGTC
>DATEII010000063.1:0-18210 GCA_035279135.1 Steroidobacteraceae bacterium | reverse complement strand
GCTCGATGAACCCGGCCGAGAGTCCCAATGACACCACATTCTTGTTCCATGCCTTGAGGCGACGGCCCGCCTTGATGCGCACCAGCCAGGGGTCGCGGACCGGCGTGCCGCCCGAGTCCGCCAGCAATTTGGCGCGCGCCTCGTCGTCCGACATGAAGCGGCTGCAGTACACCACGCCATTGCCGACGCGATGCTGCACGGGAATGTTCCAGCGCCAGCCGGCCGTGTGCGCATAGCAGCCCGTGTAGGGCACGGCTGGCTTGTCCACGATGGTCTGGAAGGCCACGGCGCGATCGCACTTGAGCCAGTGCGAGTAGTCCTCGTAGCCGGTTTGCAATGCGCCCTCGATGAGCAGCGCGCGAAAACCCGTGCAGTCGATGAAGAAATCGCCGGGGATGATGCGCCCGTCCTCGAGCTCGAGCGATTCGACGTGACCGTCGTTACGCGTGCGCACCTGCCGGATCTTGCCTTCGGCGCGCTTGACGCCGCGCGCCTCGGCCAGCCGGCGCATGTAGCGCGCATACAGCGCCGCGTCGAAGTGGTACGCGTAGTTGACGCGCGGATTCTCGCGCAGTGCGAACTTGTCCTTCACGGCTGCGAGCCACTCGTAGCAATACTCGCCGAGCGGGATTTTCAGTCCCTGCGAGCGCGCGAACAGCCAGTAGTTGTAGAACTCCGCCACCCAGGTGGGCTGGCCGTGGCGTCCGAACGGGTGCAGGTACCAGTCGCCGATCCTGCCGAAATCCTCGAACCAGATCGCCACCTTGAACGTGGCCGCGCACTCGCGCATGAACTCGCGCTCGTCGATGCCCAGCAGGTTGTGGAACGTGGTGATCGGCGGCACGGTCGATTCGCCGACGCCCACCGTGCCGATTTCCTCGGACTCCACCAGCGTGATGTCGAGCAGTGTGCCGAACTGCTTCGACAGCGCCATGGCGGCGACCCAGCCGGCGGTGCCGCCGCCGGCAATGACTACCTTCCTGACCGCGCGCGGCGCGGATTGTGCGTTTTCCATCGGATCCCCCTTCGGCGGGGATTCTACGGCAAGTTCCGCACGACTAACCGGCGCCGCGCATGCGTTCGCGCCGGTTCATCTCCCAGGCCTCCGCGCTCGCGGGCGCGTACTGCCGGACGAAGTCCGCGTGTGTCGGCAATGCGTTGACCACGCCCGCCACCTGCGCGCGGATTTTCGCCATGTATTCCTTGAGTCCCCTGTCGTTCATGCGAGCGTAGTAGTGGTAGGTCTCGGGCTGGATGTTCTGGCCCAGGAGCACCGCGATCCACGAATCGACCCGGAACAACTCGCTGTCGCCCTGGTACAGGTAGCCCGCTTCACGGTACATGTCGATGCGCTTGCGCAGCGAATCCGGGATCTCCATGCGGCTGCATTCACGCCAGAACCCGGTGTCATCGCGCTGCGTGCAGTAGTAGTGCATGCAGACGAAGTCGCGGATGTGTTCGATCTCGTGCCGCGACAGCTCGTTGTAGTGATCGACCATCGACTGCTTGACGCCGGTGAACGGGAACATGTGCGCGAGCCGCACGCAGGCGGACATGATCATGTGGATGCTGGTGGATTCGAGCGGCTCGACGAAGCCGCTGGCGAGGCCGAACGCGACCACGTTCCTGTTCCATGCCTTCAACCGCCGGCCCGCCTTGATGTGCACCAGCCACGGATCCTTGACGGGTTCGCCGCCGGATTCGCTGACCAGGCGATGGCGAGCCTCGTCATCCGACATGTGCCGGCTCGAGTACACCACACCGTTGCCGGTGCGATGCTGCACGGGAATGTTCCAGCGCCATCCCGCGCTGTGCGCGTAACACGCCGTGTAGGGCTGTGCGGGTTGGTCGACGATAGTCTGGAATGCCACGGCACGATCGCAGGGCAACCAGTGCAGCCAGTCCTCGAACCCCGTCTGCAGGGCGCCTTCGATGAGCAGCCCGCGGAAGCCGGTGCAGTCGATGAAGAAATCACCTTCCAGCACGCGCCCGTCGTGGAGCTCGAGCGCCAGCACGTATCCGGATTGCGCATGCGTGCGCACGTGCCTGATCTTGCCTTCCACCCGCCTGGTGCCGCGCGGCTCGGCCATGCGCCGCAGGAAACGCGCGTACAGCGCCGCGTCGAAGTGATACGCATAGTTGATGCGCGGATTCTCGCGCTTCGCGAAGCGGCCCTTCGTCGCGGCCAGCCATTCGTAGCAGTACTCGCCGATGGGTACCTTCGAGCCCTGCGCGCGCGCATGCAGCCAGAAGTTGTGGAACTCCGCCACCCACGTGGATTCGCCGTGGCGGCCGAACGGGTGCATGTAGCCTTCGCCCACGCGGCCCCAGTTCTCGAACCAGATGCCGGCCTTGAAGGTGGCGGCGCACTCCCGCATGAAGTGCCGCTCGTCGATGCCCAGGTAGTTGTGGAAGGAAACCAGCGGCGGCACCGTGGATTCCCCTACTCCGACGGTGGCGATTTCTTCGGACTCGACCAGCGTGAGGTCCAGCTGCCTGCCGAAGAGCGTGGAGAGCGTGGCGGCGGCCATCCAGCCTGCGGTACCGCCACCGGCGATGATCACTTTCGGGACGGGCCCCGGGAAAACAGTTTCGTTCGACATCCGCGGAAAATTAGCGGCCACCTCGCGGCGCGCAAATTATCCTGGGATATATTTTTTCGATGCAGTGATGCGTCACGGCGGAGTCCTACAGCCGTGCAAACCGCGCGCGGGCCGTGTCCCTAACTAGCCTGCACGCTCTGCAGGAATTCCTCGTGCGTCGGCAGGTGCGCCACCATGCCGGCGATCGCGGCGCGCGCCGTCTTCAACGAATCGGCGATCTGCGCGTAGTCGAGGTTTTCGACGCGCGGGTGCCATACCGCGGGCTGAATGCCCATGCCTTCGAATACGGATTGCCAGCTCGAGGCGCGGAACAATTCGTCG
Source organism: Steroidobacteraceae bacterium (assembly GCA_035279135.1). Taxonomy (GTDB): domain Bacteria; phylum Pseudomonadota; class Gammaproteobacteria; order Steroidobacterales; family Steroidobacteraceae; genus CADEED01. The sequence goes on along the minus strand of DATEII010000063.1, from coordinate 15,286 downwards.
ACGCCTTCGCGCAGAGCGCCGTTGGCCCGGAACAGCTCGATGCGCTCGCGCAGCGTGTCGGGCAGCGGGATCTTGCGGCACCACTGCCAGAACGGCGTGTCCTCGCGGCGCGTAGCCGAGTAATGCAGCACGATGAAATCGCGCACCTCTTCGAAGTCGCCGGTCATGCGCCGGTTGTATTCGCGGATCAGCGCCGGGTCGCAGTCGCGATCGGGGAAGTAGCGCAGGAAGAAGTCGATGCCGCGCGCAATCAGGTGGATGGAGGTCGCCTCGAGCGGCTCGATGAAGCCGGACGACAGGCCGAGCGACATGCAGTTGTGTTTCCAGAAGTGCCGCCGGTGTCCCGTGGTGTACGGAATCAGGCGCGGCTCCTCGATGCAGGCCGCGTCGAGCGTGCGCAGCAGCTGCGCCTTCGCGGCCGCGTCGCTGCTGAACTGGCTGGAATACACGTAGCCCTGGCCGACACGCTGCTGCAACGGGATGCGCCAGCTCCAGCCCGCGGACTGCGCGGTGGCACGCGTGTACGGCAGCAGCGGCCCCTTGTTCTCGGTCTTGCAGGCGACCGCGCGGTCGCAGGGTAGATAGTTCGACCAGTCGACGTTCTCGACGCCGAGCGTCTTGCCGATCAGCAGGGCGCGGAAGCCGGTGCAGTCGATGAAGAAGTCGCCGGTCATCGATGCGCCGTTGGCGAGCTTCACGCTCTCGATGAACCCGTCCTCGCGCTGCGCCACCTCGACCACCTTGCCCTCGGTGCGCCGCACGCCGCGTGTCTCGGCGTACTTGCGCAGGAACTTGGTGACCAGCAGCGCGTCGACGTGCAACGCATAGTTGGCGCCGCCGATCGGCGTATTGCGCGCCTTGGCGGGATGGAAGAAGCGGTTCTGCTCCGCCATCACGTTGCAGGGCGAGAAATCCGCGAGCGTGTCGGCATCACCATGAGCACGCGCCTTGAGCCAGCACTGGTAGAAGTCCTGGTTGCCGATCGGTTTGCCGATGACGCCGAACGGATGGAAGTACGAATCGCTGCGCTCGCGCCAGCCGACGAACTTGATGCCGAGCTTGTAGGTGGCGTCGGTGGCCTGGATGAATTCCGCCTCGTCGATGCCGAGCCGCTGGATCAGCGAGACGAACGGCGGCACGGTCGACTCGCCGACGCCGATGGTGCCGAGCTCCTCGGACTCCACGAGCTCGATCTCGCAGATCTCGCGCCTGAGGTGCTGGCTCAGCATCGCCGCGGCCAGCCAGCCGGACGTGCCTCCACCGACGATGACGATTCTGGAAAGGGGCTTCACTACCAGTTCCGGTTTTCCACCATGACCCCAGGGCCCTCCTGGGAGTGGGCGGTATTGTAGTTCCAGTACGCCGAACTGCTGGCCTGAATGGCCTTGCGCAGCAGGTCGATCGCCTTATGTCGCGGAAAGCTCACGCGCCAGGCCAGTACCAGGCTGCGTTTCGGGACGGGACTCGCGAACGCGCGGGTCGTCAGCAGATTAGGGGCATAGAGAGGAGCCTCCGCCGCGGTCTGCGGCAGGACGGTCACGCCGAGTCGCGAAGCCACCATGTGTCGCAGCGTTTCGAGCGTGGCGCCCTGCGTGAAGGTGCGCACGGCCGCGCCGGATTCCGCGGCCGGGTCGAGATGCGGGAACGCCGCGAGGATCTGCGCGCGCAGCGAGTCGCCCTCGCCGAGCAGCAGCAGCTCGTCGGCATGCAGGTCGGTCGCCTCGATCTTGAGCTTGCTGGCCAGCCGGTGATCGGCCGGCATCAACAGCATGAACGGCTCGTCGAACAACGGCTGCACGACCACGTCGGCCTCGGCGAATGGCGCCGTCACCAGGATGGCATCGAGATCCCCGTTGCGCAGCTTGCCCGCGAGATCGGCGACGCTGCCCTCCTCGACGTACAGCGACAGCTTGCTCGAGGTTTCCTGGAGCAGCGGGATGAATTGCGGCAGTAGATAGGGCCCGATGGTGGGCAGCGTGCCGAGTGCGATCGGGCCTTCGAGCTGGTCCTTGTCCGCCTCGGCCACGTCCTTGATGGCCGCGGCCTGCTCCAGCACCTTGGCCGCCATCGCCACGATCTTCGCGCCCAGCGGCGTGGGCAGGATCCTCTGCTTGCCGCGCTCGAACAGCACGCCGAGCTCCTCCTCGAGTTTCTTGACCGCGATGGACAACGTCGGCTGGCTCACGTGGCAGCGCTCGGCCGCACGGCCGAAATGCTGTTCCTGCGCGAGGGCGACGATGTAGCGGAGCTCGGTGAGGGTCATGGGGCGGGATGTTCGGGCCTTCCCGGCCGCGAGTCCAATTTCCCGCCGGAGCGCGCCTAGGGCAACGGCGTGATCCCTTCGCTGTGCACGATCCATTGCCCGTTGGGCGGGAACCCCGGGTTCAACTCGTGCACGGTCTGGCCGCCGGCGACCATCAGGCCGACGGCCAGCAACAGGGACCCATTGGACGGGAAGTACGTCTCCGCCGAGCGCCGATAGCCGGGATCGTCGTTCGAACCGGCCGCGTGCGGCGCCGCATCCGCCTCGAGATGCACACGCGGCGTCATGCCCGAGACGCCGAACTGGAAGTTCTTCGCATCGGTCAGCAGGAAATTCACCGCCATCTCGGGTTCGTCGAGGCGCGTCGCGGTCATGGCCAGCATCGGCCAGTCCCAGCCCCAGGTCTGGCGCAGGTCCCAGTCGCTAACTACCGCCTTGAGCGTGCGGCGCATGGTCTCGCGATCCGCGCCCCAGCCGGGCAGCAGTCCGTAGGCCGCGACGAACGAGGGATGGTCGCGGTTCGGACATTGCTGCGCGGTGTTGCCCTTCGAACACTGCGGTGAACGCGCGCGCTCCCACAGATCCGGTTGTGATTCGGCGGCCAGATAGATGCCGTCCTTCTCCGGCAGCTTCGACAGCCGGAACAGGAAGTCGTCCCACTTCGGATCCTTCGGCAGGCCGAGCCGAACGCGCCAGTCCTGCGCGGTGGCCACGCCGAAGCGGAAGTACGCGAGCTCGAAGGTCGGGTTGAACGTGGTCTGCGCGTCGAAGTTCTCCTGCGCCGGGATCATGGGCGGCCCGAGGATGAAGCGGTCTTCCTTCTTGTCGAAGAATGGCCAGCTCACCAGCAACTCGGCGGTCTCGAACACCAGCTCCTTGTACTTCTCGAGCGTGGCCTTGTCCTGGCGCGCGTTGTAGAGGGTCTCGGCCAGGTAGATAGGATGCGGCTGCTGCCACATGATCCAGGGGTTCACGGTGCTGGGGCTCTCGCGGCCTTCCGGCCCGACCATCTTCGGCCACCACGCACCCTTCACACCATGGTCCTTGGCGCGCTTGCGTGCCTCGTCGAGGTGCGCGAGATACCACGGCATGCTGCGCTCGAGCAGCTCGGGCCGGCCCCACACGGCGAAATGCGCCTCGTGCCAGGCGTGCATCTCGAGATGGAACTTGCCGTTCCAGCTGTTGGAGAACAGGCCTTCTTCCTGCGGTGGATAGATGCCGGCCGAATTCACGGCCGTGAGGTACTGCGACATCACGATGCGGCGCTCGAGCTCCGCGGCCTTCGGATGCTTGCTGCCCGTGAAGTCGACCACGCCGCCCTTCGACCAGAACCCTTGCCACCACTGCGCGACGGCGGCGCGCGCCGCCTCGGCCTCGGGCAATGTCGCGGCGGCGGGGCCCTCGGTGAACTCGACCAGCAAGGTGACCTGCGTCGAGCCCGGCGCGCTCATGCGGTATGTGTGCGCCGCGGGCGCCTGGATGTCGAGCTCGCGATCCGCCGCGAGCTTCACCGAGTAACGCGTGTCATCGAGGGTGCGCGTCAGCGTGAGGCCGCCAGGACCCCGCGCGGCTTCCTGCGTGGTGTGCGCATCGGGATGGTCCCAGTCCTGGGGATCCGGGTTCAGCTTGCGCGACACGCCGGGGAACTTGAGATCGACGGCGAGCCTGCCATCGAACAGCAGCTGCGACTTCACGCGCACGATGAGCAGGTCGCGCGTCGGGTGCACGGAGGTCTCGATTTCCACCGGCGCGCCATCGAACACGAACGAGCTCGTCAGCCGGCCGGTCCACATGTCGAGCGACTGCTTCGTCGAAGACAGGTCCGCGAAGGTCGCGTCCTTGCCGCCCGCGTTCTGGAGATGCAGCGCCAGCCGGCCCAGCGAGAACTTGTGCGGATTCTCGCGCAGCCACTGGATGTCTGCTTTTTTTGCCTCGTCCCAGTCGGTGAGCGCGGGATACCAGTGCAGCTTGCCGCGCACCTTGAACGGCTCGAGTGCCTGCTTGAGCTCGAACTTTCCCGGGAAGCTGTGCCAGCCCCACTGCGCCTCGGTGAGCAGCGGCGCGAGCGGCGAGTACTGATCCTGGAACGTTTGTAATCCCGTGATGTCCGCCGTGAACGCAAAATTCCCATTGCCGACCATGAACGGCGCGGACTTGTCGACGGCCATGATGGTGGGATTGTGGCGCGTGACCAGCGCGTGGCGATCGATGGGCGCCGCGGTCGCCGCCGCAGTTGCGAGCAGCGCCACCAGGAAAACGCATCGCCGCGGAAAGGTGTGCATCGCGGCGGAGTATGCGACAACGCCGGGCCCATGCGCGAGGTTGAGCGTGAATGATCGGAATTGATGTATCTTTGAAGTGGAAATGGGGACATTCCTGATTTGCTAGCAAACGGGGACGCGCCTGCCGCAGGCACGTCCCCGTTTGCCCGCGAAGCGGGTAAATCAGGAATGTCCCCATTTCCACAGCGCTTCAGCCAGCTATCGGGGGAATAAAGATGAGTGAACTGACGTTCGACCGGCGCGCCGTGCTCAAGGGCGCGGGCGCCGCCGCCGTGGGTATGTCCGGCATCGTGAAGGCCGCCGCCGCCCGCCGCAGATACGTGAACGTGGGCGTGGGATCGCGTTCGCGCATGTACCTCACGGCCATCACCAGGACTTTCGCCGCGGGCAACGAACTGGTCGCGGTCTGCGACACCAACCAGGGCCGGCTCGATACGGCGCTGAATTTCGTGAAGCCCAATCTCGCGGCCACCGGCGTCAAGCCGCCGAAGAAATACCTGGCCGCGGATTTCGACAAGATGATCAAGGAGACGAAGCCGGACTGCGTCATCGTCACCTGCCCCGACGGCTTCCACCACGAGTACATCGTGCGCGCGCTCGACGCGGGCTGCGACGTGCTCACCGAGAAGCCGCTGACCACCACGCCCGAGAAGGCGCAGCAGATCGTCGATGCCTGCAAGCGCAACAACCGCCACCTGCGCGTGTTGTTCAACTACCGCTATTCGCCGCCGCGCACGCAGGTCAAGGACCTGCTCATGAGCGGCGCCATCGGCGACGTCATGTCCGTGGACTTCCACTGGCTGTTGAACACGCTGCACGGCGCCGACTATTTCCGCCGCTGGCACAGCAACAAGGACATCTCCGGCGGCCTCATGATCCACAAGGCCACGCACCACTTCGACCTCGTGAACTGGTGGCTGGGCTCGGAACCCGAGCTCGTGCAGGCCTACGGCAAACGCGAGTTCTACACGCCGAAGATGGCGAAGCGCATGGGGCTGCAGAGCCACCACGAGCGCTGCCTCACCTGCCCGGAAAAGGACAAGTGCACGTTCTACCTCGACATCTCGGCGGACAAGAACTTCAAGGAGCTGTACCTCGACAACGAGAAGTACGACGGCTATTTCCGTGATCGTTGCGTCTGGCGTCCGGAGATCAGCATCGAGGACACGATGAACGTCATCGTGAAGTACAAGACCGGCGCGACGCTCTCCTATTCGCTGAATGCCTTCAATGCCTGGGAGGGCTACACCATCGCCTTCAACGGCACCAAGGGCCGGCTCGAGCATCGCATCGTCGAGGGTGGCGCCACCTCGGCCGGCGCGACTAACTACCAGGGCGAGGAGAGCGACGCGGTACTCACGCGCATCATCCCGCTGCGCGGCAAGCCGCAGGTCATCGAGCCGTGGACCGGCGCCGGCGGACATGGCGGCGGCGACAACGTGATGCTCACCGAGGTGTTCGGCACCGCGGATCCCGACAAGTACAAGCGCGCCGCCGACGAACGCGCGGGCCTGTATTCCTGCCTGATCGGCGCCTCGGCGAACAAGAGCTTCGTGTCGGGCGCGGCCGTGCGCATCGAGGATCTGGTAAAGGGCCTTTCGCCGCCCGTGGTCGCGCCCATGCCGACGCGCGACGACCCCGTGCCGATGCCCATCAAGGCCTGAAAAATGGGGACATTCCTGATTCTGCTGTAACAATCGTCACGGCCGCAGGGTAAGGTGGGCCGCCTGCGCTTGTTACAACGAAAAAGAGGAATGTCCCCATTTTGATCAAGAACGTCGTCTTCGACGCGGGCGGTGTATTGCTCGAGTGGAACCCGCCGCGCGTCATCGCCGAGCTCTATCCCGACCCCGCCGTGCAGGCCCAGATCCGCGAACGGATCTTCGAACATCCGGACTGGCACGAATTCGACCGCGGCTCGATCACCGAAGCCTCGGCGCCCGAACATTTCGCGAAGCTCTCGGGTCGCACGCACGACGAAGTCCGCGAGCTGCTGCGCGCCACCGCGGAATCGCTCACGCCGATCGACGGCACCATCCGCCTGCTCGAAGACCTCGCGGCCGGTGGCGTGCACCTGTTCCTGCTCTCCAACATGCCCGAGAGCACGTTCAACATCCTCGTGAAGCGCCATGCGTTCTTCGCGCACTTCAGGCACCTGGTGATCTCCGGGAAGATCCTGCTGCTCAAGCCCGAGGCCGCCATCTACAAGCATCTCGTCGAGGTCACCGGCATCGTGCCCGCCGAGAGCGTGTTCATCGACGATCTCACGCGCAACGTGACCGCGGCGCGCGAATCCGGGCTGCACGCCATCCAGTTCACCACCCCGGAAGCCTGCCGCGCCGGGCTGCGCACCTATCTACCCCACCTCAAACTCTGAGCCCGAGGGCCGCCCATGACCCCGACGCGACGCAAGTTCATGCAGCAGTCCATCGCCATGACGCTGGCCGCCGGGGCCGTGGCGCCCGCCATGGCCGCGAAGAAGAAGCCGAAGTCGCAGGCGCCGGTCGAGCTGCCGCCGCAGCCCGCCTCGGGCAAGCCGTGGCTCGAAGCCGGCGAGCTCATCAGCAAGATGGAGTGGACCCATCCACCGGCCGAGTCGAGCTTCGGCGCCGGCACGGTCACGGCGAAATCGAAGCCGCGCACGGATTTCTGGCGCAAGACCTTCTACGGCTACATCACCGACAACGGCCACCTCTTCAGCCTGCCGGTGTACGGCGACTTCCAGTTCCAGGCCCGCGTCGACGGCCGCTACGCCACGCTCTATGACCAGGCCGGGCTCATGGTCCGGCTCGACGAGAAGCACTGGATGAAGTGCGGCTCGGAGTTCGTCGAGGGCAAACGCTGGGCGAGCGTGGTGTTCACGCACGACTTCTCCGACTGGTCCACCATGGAAGACCTGTCGCAGGACGGCCCTGTCTACTGGCGCGTGGCGCGCAAGAAGGATTCCATCGAAGCGCAGATCTCGCGCGACGGTACGGCCTGGCAGACCATCCGGCAGGGGTATTTCCCGCCGCTGGTCGAGGTCCAGGTCGGCATCATGTGCGCCGCGCCCGAAGGCGCCGGCTTCGTCGCCACGTTCGACGAGTTGCGGCTCGACAAGCCCTGAGTCACAGTTTTTTCGACTATTTGAAAGCTGATTGCGCTAACAGCTCCGGCCCCCGCCACCGCGGCCCGGAGAGCCCCGCGCGGCACCGCCCAGACGCTTCAGTTTCAAGGGTTTTCGCCGTTACGGGCTCGTGAGCAGCCTTCCGAAAATCCCCGCCGAACCGGCCGAATGCCCGGGTTCCAATGCCAGTGCCGAGCGCCGCAATCTTGCCGACGCGCTGGCGCACGAACGCAACGTGCTGCGCACGATGATCGACCTGATCCCCGCGTTCATCTATTGCAAGGACGCCGAGAGCCGCTTCACCGCCTGCAACAAGCTGGTGGCCAACCGCATGGGTGTGGCGCCCGAGGAACTCATCGGCAAGACCGACTTCGATTTCTTCCCGCGCGAGATGGCGGAGAAGTTCTACAACGACGAACAGGCGCTGCTGAAATCCGGCAAGCCGCTCATCGATCACGAGGAGCTCGCGTTCGACAAGCTCTCGGGCACGAACCGCGTGATCCTGACCTCGAAGGTTCCGCTGCACGACGTCAACGGCAATCTCACCGGGCTCGTCGGCACGGGCTTCGACATCACCGAGCGCAAGGCCGCCGAGGAGCGCATGGCTTCGAGCGACCGGCTCGAATCCATCGGCCGCCTCGCGGCGGGCGTGGCGCACGAGATCAACACGCCCATCCAGTTCCTCAACGACAGCGTGTCGTTCATCCGCGAAGGCGTGGAGGAACTGCTGGCGTACATCGACAAGGTGCACTCGGCCGCGCCGGCCACTCAGCCGAAGGACGAGGACGTCGAATACCTGCGCGAGGAACTGCCGCCCGCGCTGACGCGCGTGGCCGACGGCCTGTCGCGCATCGCCGAGATCGTGCGGTCGATGAAACACTTCTCGCACGCCGACCAGCGCGAGATGAGCGCCGTGGATCTCAATGCCTCGATCGCGAGCACGCTGGTCATCGCGCGCAGCGAGTACAAGGACATCGCGGACCTCGAGACTGACTACTCACCGCTGCCGCCGGTCACCTGCCATGGCGGGCAGATCAACCAGGTGGTGCTGAACCTCGTCGTGAACTCGGCGCACGCCATCGCGGACTTCGTCAAGCAACACGGCGGCCGCGGCAGGATCTCGGTGAAGACCGCGGTGGACGGGGACTACGCGCTGATCAGCATCACCGACACGGGCGGCGGCATCCCCGAAGGCATCCGCGCGCGCATCTTCGATCCGTTCTTCACCACCAAGGAAGTCGGTCGCGGCACGGGGCAAGGCCTGTCCATCGTCCGCAACACTATTGTCAAAGGCCACGGCGGCCTGCTCGATTTCGAATGCGAGATGGGCAAGGGCACCACCTTCCACGTGCGGCTGCCGCTTCAGAGATAACCGCTGATGGCCGGCGGGTTCTGCCAGTTGTCGTGCTTGCCGTCGCAGTACGTGATCGGCGCCGCGGCCAGCTCCTCGGGTGTGGCGTCCTCGAGGCAGCCGATGTTCACGCCGATGACCTCACCCACCTCGGGGCTGTTGCCGACGCCATAAGGACGCACCCCGCAGGTCCGGCAGAAGAAATGTTCGTTCTGCATCGAATTGAAGAGGTATTGCGTGAGCTCGCCGCGGCCGGACTTGAGCCGGAACGCCGCCGGTTTGATGACCGCCGCCCAGAACCGGTTGCGCGAGCAGATCGAGCAATTGCAGCGGTAGGTGGCCTGGGCCAGGTCGATGTCGGCCTCGAAGGTCACCGCACCGCAATGACAAGAGCCTTTATAGGTCTTTTGCATAAGTTTCTATTTCCATTCTCGACATACCGGCCGGGAGGTCGTGGCATTATCCGGCGCGAAGGGTTCCAATCGGTGCGGGTTTCAGGGGGTATGGATTTCATTCCGGGCGGCGAGCTGTCGCGCCGCATTCGCGAGGGTGATGTATCGGCCGAAAGCGAGCTCATCCGCCAATTCGAGCCCGGTCTGCGCGTCCTATTACGGCGGCGCACCGGCGGCGACCATGGGCTGCTCCAGGACCTCGTACAGGAAACTCTGTTAGTTGTCATCCAACGCCTACGCGGCGCCGGGATAGATGACCCACAGAAGCTGGCGGCATTTGCTGCGCAAACTGCAAGAAATCTCGCCATCGCGTCACTGCGGAAGGCCGAGCGACAGAAGACCGATGTAGACAGCGAAGCAACCGAGCGTAAACCGGACTCTTCCCGAAGCGTTGAATCGCGGGTGGAAGACCACGAGGCCGCCCTCGCGGTGCGGGCTCTGCTGCGAGAGCTGCCGCAAGCCAGGGACCGCCTGATGCTCAAGCGCTTTTATCTCGAAGACCATGACAAGGAGCAGATCTGCCAGGAAATGCAGCTGAGCGAGGCTGCGTTCAACCAGGCATTGAGCCGCGCACGCCGCCGATTCCGCCAGATCCTGGAGGAACGCGGGTTCGCCAAGCGGGACCTGCTCAACCTTGGGTTATGAATCAACAGTTGCTGATCGAACAATATGTCGCCGGCAAGTTGGCTGAGGCGGAGGCCGAAGCCTTCGAGGTGGCGTGCCTGGAAAATCCGGAGCTCGCCCGCCAGGTGGAGCTCGAGCAGCGTCTGAAATACGGCTTCCAGCAGGTCGCCCGCGGTTCCACCGCCGAATTCGTCCGTTCCGAAAGCACGCTGAGCTGGCGCCTCGCCGCCGCGGCGAGCGTGGTGCTGTTCCTGTGCGCAAGTGTCTACCTGTGGAAGCGGCTGCCCGGCGCCCACCCTGAGGTGCTCGCGGCGATCACCAGCACCGTCGAGCGCGACGGACCTTCGATGCGCCTGGCGCTGGTGCGTGGCGCCGAGAGCGTGCCGCAGCTGCCTTCCGGCCAGGTGCGCGTGGAAATCGTCGGGCTCTTCGATCCGGGTTTCCACTACAGCGTGATGCTCGACCGCCTGCGCCAGCAGCACGACGTCACCAGCATCGCCACGCTGAACGACCAGCATCCCAGCTCCCCGGTCACGCTCGAGATCATGCTCGACGGCGACCAGCTCGCGCCCGGCACCTATTCGCTGCGCGTGCGCAAGCAGGCTTCCGACGAGGAAGCCCTCGACTTCACCTTCGAGAAGTAGCTAGACCGCGGGCTCGAGCCCGAGCACGTCGCAGATCGTGCGGATCAGCAGGTCCGGCGAACAGGGTTTCGCCAGCACCGCGTCGAACAGCTCGCGAGCCCCGCTGACCACGCTCGGCTGCGCGGTCTGGGCGATCACGGGGATGCGTCGCAGGCCGGGCTCGTCGCGCAGCGCGCGCGTCGCGGTCAGGCCATCCATGTTCGGCATGAACATGTCCATCACGATGACCGCGGGCTTGAGCGCGCGGGCCGCGTCCAGCGCCTCGACACCATCGCGCGCCTCGATGACCTGGAAGCCGGCCGACTCGAGCACCAGTGCCATCACGTCGCGCGCGTCGTCGTAGTCCTCCGCGACCAGAACCTTCGTCGGCGTCGTCAATGGACCGGCACCTTGCTGCGCAGTGCCTGGCCCAGCACTTCGCTCTGCGCCTGCGGCTCCTCGGCGATCGCGAATTCCAGGCGGATCGTCGTGCCCTGCTGCGGGCCGGCGCTTTCGGCCGTGGCCGTGCCGCCGTGCAGAGTCATCAATTCGCGCACGATGGTGAGCCCGAGTCCGAGTCCGCCCTGGCGACGCGTCATGCCCATTTCGCCCTGGCGGAAGCGGTCGAACATGTGCGGCAGGAATTCGGCCGTCACGCCGGCGCCGTTGTCGCGAATCTCGATGACGGCGCGCGAGCCGTCACGGACCACGCTGACCGCCACCTGGCCGCCCGCGGGCGAGAACTTGATGGCGTTCGACAACACGTTCCACAACACCTGTTGCAACCGGTCCGGATCTCCCCAGATGCGCGGATGCTCGGCGCGTGTGAGCTCGAGTGCGACCTTCTTTTCGCGCGCGGCTGGCAGCGCGATCTCGACGGCCGCCTCGCAGGTGGCACCGAGGTCCACGAGCTTCGAGTCGATGGACAACTTGCCGGCCGCGGCCCGCGACACGTCCAGCAGGTCGTCGACCAGTCGGCTCTGCAATGCAGTGTTGCGCTCGATCACGTCGAGCGCACGCGCCAGCATGCCCACCGAGTTGTCCTTGCTCTGCTTGAGCTGCCAGAGCCAGTTGTTGATCACGTGCAGCGGTGTCCGCAACTCGTGCGACAGCAACGCGAGGAAATCATCCTTGAGGCGGCTGGCCTCTTCGGCCGAGCTGCGCGCCTGGCGTTCCAGGCGCAACGCGTCCTGGAGGTCGGCATCGAGCTGCACGTTGTGCAGGGCCAGGGCCGCGGCATCGGCCAGGCTCTGGAGCACGCCGACTTCATCGGCCGATGCGGCATGCGGCCGCGCCCAATACGCACCGATGGCGCCGATCGGATCCTCGCGTCGCACCGGGACCATCGCCAGGCTCTTCACGAAGGTGGCGCGGTACACGTCCTGAGGAATCCGTTCGTCGATGAGGATGTCGGGCACCACGGTGAACGTGCGGTTCAGCATGGCCCAGCCGGAAATGCAGGTTTCCAGCGGAAAACGCCGGCCCTTCCACAGCGGCGCGATGGCATCTTCATCGGCGTAGTAACAGTGATTGCCCTCGCGGAGCACGAAGGTCACGCCATCGGCGCCCGTGAGTGCACGCGCGGCCTTGCGAACGATGGCGCAAACAGTGACTTCATCCCTCGCCGACGCCAGACCGGTGACCGCGTCGAGGAGGGGATCTCGGACCAACTCCATATCGCGCGTAGGATGCCGTTGCTGGCACGCCACGGCAAATGTCGAGTTCACAAGATCGGCTCAGCGAAACCCCGAGGCGGGAGCGCCTGCATTCGTCGTCGGTGCAATGCGTTGCCGATCGGGCGAAGGGCGCACTACCCTGCCGGCATGCGATCTCATCACCCAGCCAGCTGGTTAGTCGCGGGAATGCTCTCGGCCTGCGGCGGAAGCGGCGGCGATAGCCCGGCGCCGGCTCCTGCGCCCGTGCCGGCACCGTCCAGGTTGACCCTGGCACCAAACAACTATCAGGACGCCGTCAAACTCTCGATGGGCGTGTCCAGCACGGCGTACCTCTACTCGAAGCTCGGCATCGACGTCATCGATCGCTGGATCAACGAGCCGTTGCCGACCTTTCCACTCGTGGCATGTCCGGGCGGAGGCACCGTGAGCATCGAGCTCACGGATCGCAACGCCGATCGCACGCTCGATCCGCTCGACACAGTGCATTTCCATTGGGATCGCTGCCGCGTGCAGGACGCGACGACCACGGGCGTGGTGCGCGTCGAACTCCGCGAGGCCACGGCCGCGGGCAGCAGTCGCGACTACCTGTATACCGTGACGGTCGCCGATCTCAGGATCGAGCGGGACGCTCAGCCGTCGGCCACGGTGAATTTCATCGCCCAGGTGCACTACTCGCACACCGACACCTCCGACCGTCTCGAGATCAACAACGCGGTATTCGACTCGGGACAGGTCGTCGGCGACACCGGCAAATCGACGCTGAACATCGACTATCGCCAGGACGGCGCGACGCAGACGTACCAATACGAGTTGAGCGGCACGGCCAGCAGCGGTGCGCTCGGCGGCGAGGTCCAGTTCTCGACGCCCGCGCCGTTCAGCGGCGTCATCGGCGAATATCCCACCGCGGGCCGGCTGCAGGTGCTGGGCAGCTCGAGCTCGGGCGCGCGCCTCGCCGAAGAAGGCCCCGCGGCTGCCAACCTCGCCACCGTACTCGTGGACCTCGACACGAATGGTGATGGGACGGCTGATGCCTCGGATCCACAACTCGCGTGGACCGGCGTGGTGCCCGTGCAGCTGTTTGCCGCCTATGCGGATCAGATGCCGGTCAGCGTTCCCATCCCCTGAGGCGGTTCTCCTCAGGGTCGTGTCATTGACTGCCGGGTATGCGCGGCCTTGCGCGCGGACGCCGCGCGCTGCGCGGGGCTGCGGTGACTCGCCGCCTGGTGCGCGCGCTTCGCCAGCGCACGCCGCGAGGCGGAGGATTTCGGCTCGCGCTGCAACGCGCGTTCGCTCGCCTTCGCACGTTTGGCCGTGGTGCGTTGCCGGGCGGGGGCGCCGTGGCCCCGCGCATAGTCACGGCTGGCGCTCTTGCGGGTCTTCTCCGAAACCGTGCCCTTCGCGGGCGGCTCGAGCTCGACGCCCGCCCGCCGCGCTTTCGAGAGCCCGATCGCCACGGCCTGCTTCGCTGACCGTGCGCCGTGCTTTCCCTCCCGGATGTGGTGCATTTCTTCACGAATGAATTCGCCGGCCTGCGTGGTCGGCGCCTTTCCCTGGCGCTTGTCGCGCGCCGCGCGGCGCAGTGTCTGTTTCTCGGGCATGACAGCCTCCTCGATGGAAATGACGGGACGCCCCGCGCGTCCCTTGGCGTGAAAAGTGCAGATTCCATGCCAAAGGACACGGTCCTGCGGCCACCACCGCATTCACTGACACGCGTGCGCGAACATCTCCGATGCAGGCGCCACCGTCACCGCCCTTAACATGCGTTGACTCATGGAACGAAAGGAGATCGATATGACAACCGCATCCGGACACACTTCGGCGATTCGCGCCAAGAAAGTCATCGGCACCTCGGTGAAGAACACCGCGGGCGAGAAGATCGGCCAGGTCGAAGACATCGTGCTCGACAAGACCTCGAACAGCATCGTCTTCGCCGTGGTGGGTTTCGGCGGCTTCCTCGGCATGAACGAGAAGTACCACCCGGTGCCGTGGTCCGCGCTCGATTACGACGAGATCGAGAACAGCTACGTCGTGCCGTTCACCAAGGAACAGCTGCAGGCTGCACCGGCGGACTCGATCGACAAGCTGACGCGTGCCGACGGCGCTGCCGCGTACGCCACGCGCGCGAACGAGTACTACAACATCCGCCATTGAACGACGGGTGATCGGGGCGGTCGTCCATGACGGCCGCCCCTTTTTTACGGCGTGTAATACGCGTGCGCCCACGCGGTCATGCGGCGATGCGCCTGTTCACCGGCCCGCAGGCCGGATGCCGGCTGCGCCCAGGCCCGTTGCGTCTCGGCCAGCGCACGGGGCGCGGGCGTCCCGGCCGTGTAACGACGGTAGAAATCCGTGGCGAACTGGCCGGCGTACACGTCCTCGATCGGCCACAACGTGGCGATCACTCCGTGCGCGCCCGCGCGCAGGAAGGCACGCTGCAGCCCGGGCATGCCATCCGCGAACCGCGCCGGCCCGAGCGCAGTTTCGCAGGCGCTCAGATAGACCAGGTCCGCATCGCCGCGCCACGACTGCACCTGCCCGGCGGTGAGATAGGTGGCGGCACCATTCGCGTCCTTCGCGGGCAGCATGAGCAGCGAGGTCATGGGCTGGCGCAGGTCGGCGAGTCCGTGCGTGGCGATGTGCAGCACGTCCGTGCCGGCGCGCCACAACGAGCCGAGCGCGTCCATGGTGGCGTCGTCACCGAGCAGTAGCTTGACGCGCGGCGAACGGTCGGCGTCGAACATCGCCGCGATCGAGCGGGCTTCACCGGTGGTGGCGCCCAGCGCCGGGAAGGCGCCGCCGCGTGCGGCACCGGCGACGCCCACGAAGCGCAATGCGCGGGCGCGCGCCGCGGCGTTCGGTGGGCCATGGAACATCGAACCGATCATCGTCACATCCGCAGGCAGCAGCGC
>DATEII010000062.1:0-6058 GCA_035279135.1 Steroidobacteraceae bacterium | reverse complement strand
GCGCGCGGCACGCAGCGCGCCGCTGGCGTGCAGGTCCTGGCAGCGTTTGCGCAGCTCCGCCAGCAGCTCCGCATCGACGAATTCGTCGACCACGCCGAAGCCGCGCGACCCGAGCTGATCGATCAGCGGATTGATGGACCTGTCTATCGGGCGCGCCGGCGCGGCCGTTCGCCGCGACGCTTTGCCTGCGGGCGACGCGCCTTGGCCTTGGGCTTCGGCTTGCGACGCTTGGGCTGCGGCCTCTTCGCCGGCCACAACATGGTGCCGCGACATTTCGGCGAGCCGCAGCGGCAGGCATAGATCTCGTCGACGTTGGGCGGGTCGTCCTTCTCGCGCCCGATCTCGTAGTCGTAACCGAGCTCCTGGCCCGGCTCGATGTCGCGCACCGCGTCGATGAACACGCGGCGGTTCTCGATGACCGACTCGCAGTTGCCCTCGCACTGGTGGTTGATGAAACGCGCGTCGTTGCCGCCGACGCCCGCATCGATCACCGTCTTCTTGTCGACGATGAACAGGAAGGTGTGATTGTCGTTCTCGTCGTGATCTTCATAGCGCTTGTCCGCGGCTTCGTGCGACACGCGATCACCGAGATACTCGAGGATCCGCGTGCCCTTCCGGATCGGCTGCACGGCGAACACGCCGCGACCGTGCACGGGCGAGTTGCGCACCTCGACGAGAGGTGAGCTGGGGATGGGCGGCCCGCCCTTGGTGGGCTGCGGCTGGGAGGACATGTCGATGGATTTTCTGGCTGGCATGGGAGCTCTGTCTAGACGGCCACCGGCGCCTTGATCGCCGGATGATGTTGGTAGTTCACGATCTGGAAGTCTTCGAAGGTGTAGTCAAAGATGCTGGGCGGACGGCGCACGAGATTCAGCTTCGGCGATGCCAGCGGCACGCGCGCGAGCTGCTCGTCGACCTGCTCGAGATGGTTCGAATACAGGTGGCAGTCGCCGCCGGTCCAGATGAATTCGCCGACCTCGAGGTCGCATTGCTGCGCGAGCATGTGCGTGAGCAGCGCGTACGAGGCGATGTTGAACGGCACGCCGAGGAAGATGTCCGCGCTGCGTTGATAGAGCTGGCAGCTGAGCTTGCCGTCCGAGACGTAGAACTGGAAGAAGGCATGGCAGGGCATGAGCTTCATCTGGTCGAGCTCGCCCACGTTCCACGCGCTCACGATGATGCGGCGGGAATCCGGGTTGGTGCGCAGCTGCTTCACCACGTCCGAAATCTGGTCGACGTGCCGGCCGTCGGGCGTGGGCCAGTTGCGCCACTGCTTGCCGTACACCGGGCCGAGCTCGCCGTTCGCGTCCGCCCATTCGTCCCAGATGGTGACGCCGTGATCGCGCAGGAACTGCGTGTTGGTGTCGCCGCGCAGGAACCACAGCAACTCGTAGGCGATGGATTTGAAATGTACGCGCTTGGTGGTCACCAGCGGAAATCCCGCGGCGAGATCGAAGCGCATCTGGTAACCGAACACCGACAGCGTGCCCGTGCCCGTGCGATCGGATTTCTGCGCGCCGTTGCGACGCACGTGGCGCATGAACTCCAGGTACTGCTTCATGAGCCCACCCTCATGGCCGGCACCCCGACGATGTTGCCGGACGACTGGTTGCGACGATACGCCATGAACAACAGCGTGAGGCCGATGAGCAGCATGGGCACGGAGAGCAGCATGCCCATCGTGATCCAGTGCGTGTTGGCCAGGTAACTGATGTGTGCGTCCGGCACACGCCAGAACTCCACGGTGATGCGCGCCAGCGAGTAGAGCACGAGGAACAATCCCGACGGCGCCATCTGCGGCCGGGGCTTCGAGGTGTACCACCACAGGATCACGAACAGCACCAGGCCTTCGAGCCCGGCTTCGTAGAGCTGCGTGGCGTGGCGAACCTCGCCATCCACCAGGAAACCCCAGGGCACATCCGTGGTCTTGCCCCACAACTCGCCGTTGATGAAATTGCCGATGCGACCCGCGAACAGGCCGATGCCCGGCAGCGGCGCGGCGAAGTCGAACACGTCGGCCACGCGGCGCCGGCGACGAACGGCAAAAATCGCGAGCGCCAGCAGCACGCCGAGCAGTCCGCCATGGAACGACATGCCGCCGTCCCACACCTTGACCGGATACCACGGATCCTTCGCCCAGAATGACAACCCGTAGAACAGCACGTAGCCCAGGCGTCCGCCGAGGATGGTGCCGAGCATGCAGAAGAACATGAAGTCGTCGACGTCGCCGGCTTTCCACGTCGAGCCCGGCTTCTTCGCGCGCAGGCGCGCCAGCCACCAGCCCGCCGTGAAGGCGATGAGGTACATGATTCCGTACCAGTGGACTTTCAGCGGACCGAGATTGCCGAAGGGCCCAATTTCGAACGCGATCTTGTCGAAGCCGGGGTACTGGATCATGAGGGACGGAATTCTACTTTCATTCCCGAGTGACGCGGCAGAAAAAGGCCTTGAGGTAACGCGTTTCGGGAATGGCGGGATGCACGGGGTGATCCGGTGACTGCCCGCCGAGCTCCAGTAACTGCACGAACCGGCTGGTGTGCCGGGCCGCGCCCTGGATGGCCGCCGCGAGATCGTCGGCGGGCATGTGATACGAGCAGGTGCAGGACACGAGGATACCGTCGCGCTCGATGAGCGGCAGCGCGAGCTGGTTCAACTTGCGATAAGCGGCGATTGCCTGCGGCACGTCCTTCTTGCGCTTGGCGAAGGCTGGCGGATCGAGGATCACGACGTCGAAACGCGCGCCCTGCTCCTGCAGCGCCTTGAGCGCATCGAAAGCATCGCCGCGGACGGTGTCGATGCCGACGCCATTGCGCTTCGCATTACGCGCGACATAGTCGAGCGCCGTCGCCGACGCGTCCACGCAGGTGGCGCTGCCCGCGCCATTCTTCATCGCGGTCACGGCCCACGCACCGACGTAGCTGCAGATGTCGAGCACGCGCGCTCCGGCGGGCAGGTAGCGGCGCAGCCGCTCGCGATTGGCGGCCTGGTCGTAGAACCAGCCGGTCTTCTGCCCGTCGGCCAGCGGCGCGACGAACTGCGCGCCCTGCTCGCGCACCATGATCTCGGCGGGTATCTCACCCGCGGCACTCACGTCGAGCGCGAGGCCCTCGAGCTCGCGTGCGCCGGAGTCATTCTTCCAGACCAGCGTCTGCGTGCCGATGACGTCGCCGACTGCGGCTTCGATGTCGGCGCGCAATGCATCGATGCCCGCGGTGCCGCTCTGCGCGACCAGCACGTCGCCGTAACGATCGAGCACCAGCCCGGGCAAACCATCGGATTCACCGAACACCAGGCGGTAATACGGCTCGCGGTACAACTTCTCGCGCAATGCGAGCGCCACGCGCAGGCGCTGCACGAGCAGGCCGCGGTCGAGTGGATAGGCGGCGTCGCGCGTGACGATACGCGCGGCGATCAGCGTGCGCGGGTTCACGTAGGCGAAGCCGAGGAACTGGTCGCGGTCGGAATGCACCTGCACGACGGCACCCGGCTCGAACTGCGTCAGCGGAGTCGCGGCGGTGTCGACTTCGTTGCTGAAGATCCAGAGGTGCCCGGCGCGCAGGCGCCGGTCTTCACCGCGCTTGAGCTTGAGGACGGGGACGGACATGGCGGCGTATTCTAGCGGGCCATGGAGAACAAGAACGCGCCAAAGAATCGGCTGGCGAAGGAAACGAGCCCGTACCTGCAGCAGCACGCGGGCAATCCGGTCGACTGGTATCCCTGGGGACGCGAAGCGCTCGAGCTCGCGAAATCGAGCGGCAAACCCATCCTGCTCTCCGTGGGTTATTCGGCCTGCCACTGGTGCCACGTGATGGCGCACGAATCCTTCGAGGACGAGGCCACGGCGAAGCTCATGAACGAGCTGTTCGTGAACATCAAGGTGGATCGCGAAGAGCGGCCCGACATCGACAAGATCTACCAGTTCGCGCACCAGGTGCTCACGCAGCGCGGTGGCGGCTGGCCGCTGACCATGTTCCTCACGCACGACGACCAGAAGCCGTTTTTCGGCGGCACGTATTTTCCGAACCAGCCGCGTTACGGCATGCCGGCCTTCGGCACCATCCTGCAACGCGTGGCCGAGTACTACCGCGAGCAGCGCGAGGAATTACGCGCGCAGAACGACACGCTCATGGACGTGTACGACGACCTGACGCCGGCACCGGCCGAAAGCGAGGTCGCGCTCACGGCCGCCCCGCTCGCGGCCCTGCGCCAGCAACTCGCCTCGTCGTTCGACAAGGACTACGGCGGCTTCGGCGCGGCGCCCAAGTTCCCGCATCCGGGCTCGATCGACCGGCTCATGCGCCACTGGCATGCCACGGCGATCACGCAGGAACCCGACCTCGATGCGCTGTACATGGCCACGCTCACGCTGACGCGCATGGCCGAAGGCGGCATGTACGACCAGCTCGGCGGCGGCTTCGCGCGCTACTCCGTCGACCAGTTCTGGATGATTCCGCACTTCGAGAAGATGCTGTACGACAACGGCGCGCTGCTCGCGAGCTACGCCGAAGCCGCGCTTGCGACCGGTGATGTGCTGTTCCGTCGCATCGCCGGCGAGACAGCGGACTGGATGCTGCGCGAGATGCAGGACGATGCGGGTGGCGGTCTCTACTCCGCCTACGACGCGGACTCCGAAGGCCACGAAGGCAAGTTCTACGTCTGGTCGCGCGAGGAGGTGCAGGCCGCGCTCTCGCCGGAGGAGTGGCCGGTGTTCAGCCGGCGCTTCGGGCTCGACCAGCCGCCCAACTTCGAAGGCGCGTGGAACCTGCACGTGTTCGTGTCCATCGAGAACCTCGCCAGGGAATTCGAGCTCGAGCCCACCGAGGTGGAGCGGCGCGTGAATGCCGCGCGCGCCAAACTACTCGCCATCCGCAGCAGGCGCGTGTGGCCCGGCCTCGACGACAAGATCCTCACCAGCTGGAATGCGCTCGCGATCCGCGGGCTCGCGATCGCCGCGCGCGTGCTGGACAAACCCGCGTACGCCGCCGCGGCGGACGCAACGCTCGACTTCGTGCGGAAGAACCTGTGGCGCGGCGGTCGCCTGCTGGCCACGTCCAAGGACGGCGTGTCGCATCTCAACGCCTACCTGGATGACTACGCCTATCTCGCCGACGCGCTGCTCGAGATGTTGCAGCTGCGCTGGCGCAACGAGGACGTGGCGTGGCTGCGCGCGATCCTCGATGCCATGCTCGCGCATTTCGAGGATCCGAAGCTCGGCGGCTTCTTCTTCACCTCGGACGACCACGAGGCGCTGATCCACCGCAGCAAGAGCTTCAGCGACGATGCGATTCCGGCGGGCAATGGCATTGCCGCGCGTGCGCTGATCCGCGCGGGCTACCTGCTCGGCGAAACCCGCTGGCTGGACGCCGCCGAGCGCACGCTGCGCGCCGCGTGGCTGCCGATCAATCGCTTCCCGCATGGTCACGTGAGTCTGCTGGGTGCACTCGAGGAATACCTCACCCCACCCGAGTTCGTGGTGATTCGCGGCGACGAAGGCTGGCAGCGCGAACTGGGCAAGCTGTATGCGCCGCACCGGCTGGTCTTCACGATCCCGTCGAACCTCGAAGGCCTGGACCCGGCGGTCGCGGACAAGAAGAGCGGCGCGTCGACGCGTGCCTACGTGTGCCGCGGCTCGACCTGCTCGGCACCCGTGGAATCGCTGCCGGACCTGGTCCGCGCCGCGCAGGCGCGCGTCTAGCGCTTCGACCGCTTCGCGCTTTTCCTTTTGGCGGCCCGGGCCTTGGGCTTGGTCACCCGGGCGGCCGGTGTCTTGCGCGCCTTTCTGGCCTGCGAGGCGAGCGCCACCGTCACCGCCTTGCGCGCCCATGCTACCAGCAGCTCGCCGTCCTCGATGATGTCCGCCGGCACCTGGTGATAACCCATGGGACTGACCGGGCGATTGGCCGGCGGCATGAACCGCGGCATGTTGCGAGCCTGGTATTCCGCCGCATTCGACTCGTCGGTCTTGAAGAACAAGGTGTCGTCGTCGATGAGGCCGAAGAACAGCTCGCGGCTGTACAGGCCGACGCCGCCGAACATGCGCCGCGTGCTCACCTGGCCC
>DATEII010000061.1:0-18220 GCA_035279135.1 Steroidobacteraceae bacterium | reverse complement strand
CCTGATTGACGTACTCTCGTCAGGTCGTGAGGCGCGTCCCCTTTTGCTAGGAGATCAGGAATGTCTCCAGTCATCAACAGCATCGAAGACCTGCGGCAACTCGCTCGCCGCCAGGTGCCGCGCGCCATCTTCGACTACGCCGATCGCGGCTCGTACGACGAGATCACCTTCAACCGCAACCTCGCCGACCTGCACGCGCTGCAACTTCGCCAGCGCGTCATGGTGGACGTGTCGAAGCAGCAGCTCGCGACCACCGTGCTCGGCGAGCCGTGGGCGATGCCGGTCGGTATCGGCCCGACGGGTCTCACGGGCCTGTTCCACGCCAACGGCGAAATGCTGGGCGCGCGCGCCGCCCAGGCTTTCGGCGTTCCTTTCTGCCTCTCGACCATGTCGATCTGCTCGATCGAAGACGTCCGCAGCGCGGTGCAGAAGCCGTTCTGGTTTCAGGTCTACCTGATGCGCGATCGCAGTTTCAATCTCGAGCTGCTCGAGCGCGCCAAGGCCGCCAACTGCTCGGCCATCATGCTCACCGTCGACATGCCGGTGCAGGGCTTGCGGCGCCGGGATCCGAAGAACGGGCTCTCGATCCCTCCGCGGCTCACGCTCAAGAACATGTTCGAGGTCGCCATGCGCCCCGGCTGGGCGCTGAAGGTGCTCACCGGCAAGCGCCGCACCTTTGGCAACCTGGAAGCGCGCATGAAGGGCACCGGCGGCCTGAAGACGCTGTCCGAGTGGATAGCCCAGCAGTTCGATGCCACGGTGACCTGGAAAGACCTTGCCTGGCTGCGTGACCACTGGCCGCGCAAGATCATCATCAAGGGCATCCTCGATGCCGAGGATGCACGGCTGGCCGTGGAGCATGGCGTGGACGCCATGGTCGTCTCGAACCACGGCGGTCGCCAGCTGGATGGTGCCCGCTCGACCATCTCCGCATTGCCGGAAGTCGTCGACGCGGTGGCCGGCCGTTGCGAGGTGTTGTTCGACGGCGGCGTGCGCACCGGGCAGGACGTGCTCAAGGCGCTGGCCCTCGGCGCCCGTGGCTGCCTGATCGGCAAGGCTTTCCTCTACGCGCTCGCCGCGCGCGGCGAAGCCGGCGTCGCGCTGGCGCTCGACATCATCCGCAAGGAACTGGCCGTGAGCCTGGCGCTGACCGGCGCCAACGACGTGCGCAACGTCACCCGCGACATCCTCGTCCGGTGAACCGGGGTGCGTGACGCGCCCGTACCAAGGTAGTTAGTAAGTTGGAGCGCCGCTGGCGAAGGGGTGCCAGCGGCGCTCCGGTGTCGAAAAGCGCACGGAGCGCGGACAAGGTGCGTTTTTCGGACTCGAGACAGGGTTTCACTGCGAAACCCCAGAAACCGGTGTCATTGTACCCGCAGTTATCATGCATATTCGATCATTTATAGGCACTGACGATCAGTTCGAGTCATTTTTCCTCAGAAATTGGCCCAATGATCGGTTTCCGATCGATGCAGACCGAAATCCGTATGACGTTATGTCAATTACAGGGTGGTAACGGTATCAGGCCGACCGACCCGCCCGGCCACGCGTGCTCTAACTACCGCGGCGTACCAAAAAAAAACGGGCGCTGCCGCAGCAGCGCCCGTCTGCCTCATCGCGATGTCGCTCAGAACGCCTTGATGTTCACGCCCAGGAAGTACGTGATACCCGCGTAGTCGTAAGTCGCGGGGAAGGTGTTTCCGTAACCGCCGAAGCCCGCCACGATCGGCGGATCCTCGTCGGTGACGTTGTTGACGCCCGCGAAGATCTGCGCGACCTCACCGATGTCATACGTGAACGACAGATCGAGATACTGCTTCACGTCGAGCTTCGGGTTCGTCATCGCAGTCAGGTTGGGATACTGCGCCGGCTGCAGAGTCCCCGAACGCACGGGTACCAGGTAGCGGTCCGAGGTCACGGCATCGATGTAACGGTGCCGCAGGCTCACACCGAGCGGACCCGAGGTCCAGGTGAAGCGCGTGTTGCCCTTGTACTCGGGAATCGGCTCACCGCAGGTCGAGCCATACGCGCCCACGCAGCGGTTCTTGTTCTCAGGCACAGCCTGCATCGGCGTGATGGTGAACTCGTCGGTGTATGTCCACGCCGTCTGGATCGCCAGCCGGCTCGCACCTTCGAAGCCGAAACCGAGATCGAAGCCATAACGCGCCTGCAGGTCGATACCGCGGGTCGACAAACCGCCGATGTTCGCCTGCAGCACGTCGAGCGAGTACGGCACCGTGATCGAACCCGTGTTCGGATTGCGATGCACTGCCTGACAGAAGTCGCTGGCGGCATCCTTCACCGTGAGGTAGCACAGGTTCAGCGTGTTCTGCGCACCACCACCGAGCTGCGCGATCGCGTTGTCGAGCGTGATGTCGAAGAAGTCGAGGCTGACGAACAGGTCGTGGATGGGTGTCAGCACCACGCCGATGGTGCGCGTGTCCGAGCTTTCTTCTTCCAGGTTCGAGTTGCCACCGGAACGCGTCGGAATGATGTTTTCCGGCTGCACTCCCGCGGTGAACACCGACGTCGCCGGCACACCCGTGGCCACGCACAACGCCCGCAGTTCCGCGGTTTGCGCGCCGGCGGCGGTCCGGTTCGAACACGGATCGTTCAGCGTCTGGAAGTTGAGGTTCAGACCACCGTACAGGTCGCCGATGTTCGGCGCGCGGATGGCGTGCTGCCACTGCGCCCGCACCTTCACCGCATCGTGGATGCGCCAGTCGAGGCCATATAGATAGGTTCCCACGCGGCCCACGCCTTCGAGGTCGTAGTCCGAGCTGCGGTACGCGCCGTTGAGGGTCACGTTCTGGAACGCCGGAATGTCGGCCAGCACGGGGATGCGGACCTCGGCGAAGAATTCCTTCGACGTCACGTCACCCGCGGTCGGCAGACCCGGGTTGAAACCGATCACGTCGCCCGAGCGCAGGTACTCGTCCGGGATGTATTCCGCTTCGGCCGTACGCCACTCGAGACCCACCGAAAAATTCACCGCGCCGGCCCAGGTGTCGAAGGCTTCGCCGGTCAGTGAAGCCGCCACCACCTGCTGTTCGGCATTGGTGATGTTGGTGGAATGGATCAGGATCGCCTCGACCGCGGCGTCGGACAGGTTCTGGCCGAAAATGTTGGCCACCGGGGCTGCGCCGCCGACCGACAGCAGCGCCTGCGCGTAACGGCTGCGCGACGCGGCGCCTTCCTGCGAGCTCTCGTCCTCGGACTTCGCGTAGCTGTAGTAGACGTCGTACGCGAGCTGGCGGAAGAACTTGTCCGAGACGTCGCCGAGATCACCGCGCACGCCGATGGCGCCGCGGTACACATCATGGTCATCGACGTTGTGACGGTACGGCAGCTCCACCAGTCGACGTCCCGCGGTGAACACCGCAAAGCCATCGTTCGGCGTGGTGGTCTGGGTGATCGGTCCTTGCACGAGCGTGGTGGTGCCGGTTTCCGTGGCATCGAGGCGCGCCAGCAGCGCCTGCATGTTCGCGTCGAGGTACGGGTTGTTCGTGTTGAACAGGAACTGCCCGTTGATGTTCGACTGCGTGAGCTGCTGGTCCACCTGGTTGTTGCTGTAGTGGAGCTCGACGTAGCCGGTCGCCGCGGGCGCGAACTCGTAGTGCGCGAACGCATTGACCATCTTGCGTTCCTGCGGCACCTGCAGGTAGTTGAACTGCGTGAGATTGAAGTCGTCGGCCGGACGATTCACGAGGCGCTGGCTGCCGTTCGCACCGGCGTCGTTGAACGTGAAGCCGTTCGCGCCCAGGCCCGCCAGTCCCGCGGTCGCGAGCTGCGCCTGCGCGGCGGTGATCTGGGCCGGCGTGAGCGTGAAGCGGCCATTGGGAATGTCACCGCTGCCCGAGAACACGAAGCCCATCTTGCCGCCGGACGTGGCGCAATTCGCCGCCGACGCGCCGTTGGGCGTGCCGATCATCGTCTCGCTCCAGGTGTCCGGCGTGACGCAGCCTTCACCGTAAGGCAGCTCGGCCCAGTCGCCGCGATCGGCGCGCGTGAATCCTTCGCGCTTGTAGTAGTTCAGTGAAACCACCGCGTTGCCGCGGCCATCACCGAAGTTGTGACCCGCCGTGAAATCGACGCTGTAGGTCGGCGTGCTCGTGGCGCTGTCGCTGCCGTACTGCACGTTGGCGCCGATGCCCTCGTAGTCATCCTTGATGATGAAGTTGATGACACCGGTGATGGCGTCCGAGCCATACACGGCCGACGAGCCGCCGGTGACCACCTCGGTGCGCTCGACCAGCGCAGTCGGAATGGTGTTGAGGTCGGTGACCTGCTCGGGACCGAAGATCGCGAAGCGACGGCCGTTCACCAGCGTCAGGCTGCGCGTGGGGCCGAAGCCGCGCAGGTTCACGTACGCGGCGCCCGCCGCCGAACCCGCAGGCACCGTGTTCGCCGTCGATCCACCGTTGGTGGCGGACACGAACTGTGGTTGCTCGTTGAGCATCTCGTCGACGGTCATCGCGCCCGAGAGCCTGATTTCCTCGGCGCCGATCACCGCGATGGGCGTCGACGCATCCGAGACGTCGCGCGCGATGCGCGAACCGGTGACGACGATGACATCGCCCTCTTCCGGTGACTGCGTCGACGGTTGTTGGGACTGGTCCTGCCCTTGCGCGATTCCGCAGGCAGCAAACATCACTGAGGCCAGGAGGAGCTCGTTTGTCCGCGTGACACGAGCCCGACCTGGCCAAAACTTGGCCTTCATGGTTCCCCCTTCTTTATTTCCGAACTAAGGCGCTCTCCGATCAAAAATCTTCATGAACGATCAGCGGGGATAACAATTAGCACATCCAGCGATAACAAACGAGACGTTCAGCGCGATAAAGAGCGAACGTGAGCGCTTTTGGCGGGCGCGAGCGGCAGGATTCGAGGGCGGCCGATCCCGGACCGCCTCACAACCGGGCAAGAAGAATCAACGAGGTGCCAGGTTCGCAGCCTGGCGTAGTGCTTCGATGAGACTGCGCTCGTCGGCGATGCCCTGCCCCGCGATGTCGAAGGCCGTTCCGTGGTCGACGGATGTGCGGACCATGGGCAGCCCCACCGTGATGTTCACGCCGGCCTCGAGACCGAGCACCTTGATCGGGCCATGCCCCTGGTCGTGGTACATCGCCACGACGATGTCGTAGTCACCGCGCGCGGCCAGGAAGAACAACGTGTCCGCGGGCAAGGGGCCGCGCACGTCCCAGCCGCGCTCGCGGGCGGCGCGAACCGCGGGCTCGATCTTGCTGGCTTCTTCGCCGCGTCCGAACAGGCCGTTTTCGCCTGCATGCGGATTGATGCCACACACGCCGATGCGCGGACGCGTGATGCCCGCGCGCGTGAGCGTGGTGTGCGCGCGCCTGATCACGCGTTCCACGAGCGGCGCGTCGATGCGTTCGATCGCATCGAGCAGGCCGATGTGCGTGGTGACGTGGATCACGCGCAGTTTCGGCGCGACCAGCATCATCGACACCTCGGGCGTGCCGGTCAGCGCGGCGAGCAGCTCGGTGTGGCCCGGATACTTGTGGCCCGCGGCATGCAGCGCTTCCTTGCTGAGCGGCGCGGTGCAGATGGCGCGCGCGGCGCCGGCTTCGACCATGCGCACCGCGCGCTCGATGTAGCGGAAGGCGGCTTCTCCCGCGACGGGTGACACCCTGCCGAAGGGCAGATCCTCGGGCACGAGTGCGAGATCGATGCACTCCACGTCGCCATGCCCGTATGAAGCTTCCACCGGGTCATCGAGGCTTTCGACGTGCAGGCGGCTGTCGACGATCTTTCCGGCCTTGCGCAGCCGTTCGGCATCACCGATCACCAGCGGACGGCACATCGCGCGCACCTCGGCCGATGCCAGTGCCTTCATGATGATCTCCGGGCCGATACCGGCGGGATCACCCATGGTCACTGCGATGATTGGCTGGCTCATTCCTTCATCCTGGCACGCAGGCGACGCAGGGCCTGGAGCGCTGACACGAGACTTCCGGCGTCGCCGAATCCTCCGGGCTTCGTCACCAGCGGCAGATGCCTGTCGCCGAGCGCCACGCCCAGCGACATGCCGGGCGCCACTTCATCGATGAGCCGGATGCGCTGAAAGTACCATCCGTCGAGCAGCGCGGCGGCGGTTTCGCCACCCGTCGCGATCAGTCCTCCGGCCACGTGCCGTGCCGGCTCGAGGGCCGATGCGAGCGCACGCACCAGCTCGGGCCCGCGCGCGAGGTCCGGGTGCGGCTCGGCCGCGATTTCGACGAGCACGTCATCGCCCGTCGCCAGCAGCCCCGCGACCCGGGCGCCGAGTGGCGCGAGATCGCCTGCCGCGGCGAGGCGCAGCGTTTCGCTGGTTACGCGCACGGTCTGCACGCGCTCCGTACGCGACAGCTGTTCGGCGGCGCGGCGCGAGATGCTCGACAGTGAGCCCATCACCACCAGCGTACCGGTGGTGACGGGTCGCAGATCCAGCGGTGAGTACCGTCGAGCCTCGCCGTGCGCCGCGAGGGCCTGCGCGAGGCCGGCAGTGCCGGCGAACATCGGGGCACTCTCGAGGGCGAGTCCCGCGAGCGCAATGTTCGCGAGATCCTCATCGTTCTCGGCGTCGCAGATGCACACGGCCGGACTTCCAGCATTCGTACGCAACGCCTGCGCGAGGCGCGCCGGCGCTCGGACCACGTCGAGCGGTAGTTTGGCGGTCTGCAGGCCGGCGCCGGCCAGGATCTCGCCGAGATCCGCGCTCGCGTAGGCC
This sequence comes from Steroidobacteraceae bacterium, assembly GCA_035279135.1. Taxonomy (GTDB): domain Bacteria; phylum Pseudomonadota; class Gammaproteobacteria; order Steroidobacterales; family Steroidobacteraceae; genus CADEED01. The sequence continues at coordinate 11,493 of DATEII010000061.1, read as the reverse complement.
GGCTCGCGCTGCCAGGTTTCGGTGAGCTCGAGGCGTTGTCCGCGGACATACACGCGGCCGTCGCGGGTCGTGCGACCCATGGCGGGATTTGCCGGTGCGAAAATCACGCGTGCACCGGCGGCTCGCTGGATCGCGGCGATCTCCGCCGCGGGCTGACCTCGCAGCGTCGAATCGATCTTCTTGAACAGCGACACGCCCGGCGTACCGAGCATTCGCAGGGCTTCGCGCTGGCGCTCCGCGGCGGCGACTGCATCCAGCCTGCGGCTGTCGGTGTCGAAGGCGATGACATCGGCAACGACGGGCCCGGCCTGCGATGGAGTGGATAGGGGCGATGCATGCCAGCGAACTTCGGTGACCAGGCCGCGGAGCGCGAATGCCACGCCCGCGTCGGCGGCACCGCTCAGATCGTCGGCCAGGATGAGCCAGCGCGGCATCGACTACGCTCTCGGGCCGCCTACGCGCCGCGCGGTCCAGGCCGTGACCAGCGGTACCACCAATGCCGTGACCACTACGCATGCCGCGACCAGGATGGTGGCGTGCTGCGCGGCATCCGCATACACGGGATTCGCCGCGGCGATGATCGCGGGCACCGCCACGGCGTTGCCGGCTGTCGACGCGGCCGCCACGCCGGCGACGCCGTTGCCACCCGTGAGGCGGTCGGCGAAGAACAGCGGGATCCCCGTCACCACGACCACCGCGAGCCCCATGCCCAGGCCTAACAACCCGGCCTGCCAGACCCGCGCGAGGTCGAGGTTGGCGCCGAGCGCGAACGCGAAGAACGGGATCATGACCGGGATCGCGCGACTCAGGAACTCGCGCATGTCGCGATCGAGGTTGCCGAGCAGCATGCCGACGAGCAGCGGCAGGATGCCGCCCACCAGCGTCGGCCATGGAAACGCCGAGAGGCCTGCGACGCCGAGCGTCACCATGGTGAGGAACGGACCGGACTCGAGCGACATCACCGTGTACGCGCCCACGTCGCGCGGCTGGCCATATTGACCCATCAACGCCATGTAGAGGCCGCCGTTCGTGTCGTTCATCGCGGCGACGATGGCCAGCGTCGAAATTCCCGCGAACACGCCGGCGCTCACCGGCGCCTCGCCAAGCAGCCGCCCGAATACCAGGCCTAACAGGATGCCGATGCCGATCTTCACGGCGAACAACGTGCCGCCTTTCCGGAGTATGTAGGGCGTAGCCTTGAAATCGATGCTGGCTCCCGTGCACACGAAGAACACGGCCAGGATGGGCAATGCGCCGGTGAACAGCGCACCGGTGAACGAACCGAAGAACGTCGGGGTGCCCGGAAGGAACGTCGCCAGCAGCGCGCCGCACAACAGCGGCACCACCATCATCCCGCCGGGCACGCGTTCGACGGCCCGCTTGATGGGAATCTGCGTCATCTTGCCATCCCCCGCCGGCGCGGTTAGCGTCGCGCCATGAACAAATCCATCCGTCTGTGGGCCCCGCTCGTCGGTTCGTTCATCTTCTTCGCGGGCTCGGCACATGCCGCCGACGTCGACTGCAAGTTGAGGTTCACGCTGAGCGGCTGGTCGGCATTCTACAAGCGCGCCGACGGCACCGGCACCGTGACCTGCAGCAATGGTCAGTCGATGCAGGTGAAGCTGCAGGCGCGCGGTGGCGGACTCTCGGTCGGCAAGTCGTCCGTGCGCTCGGGCGTCGGCGAATTCTCGGGCGTGCAGAACATCAACGACATCCTCGGCAACTACGCCAGCGCCGAAGCGCACGCCGGCGCCGTGAAATCCGCGCAGGGCCAGGTGGTCACCAAGGGCGAGATCTCTCTCGCGTTGTCGGGCACCGGCGATGGCTGGGACCTCGGCATCGCGTTCGGCCGGTTCACCATCAAGAAGAAGTAGCGGCCGGCCCCGGGCTCGGGCTCGGGCTCGGGCTCACGAGCGGCGGCGGTTTGCGGGTCCGGCCGAGGCAGGCCGTGAACTCCGCGCCGAACAGGAAAATCTGCGCGGTGTAGTACAGCCACAGCAGCAGCGCGGCGAACGAAGCCGCGGCGCCGTAGGCGGTGGGTTGCGTCGCATGGCCGAGATACAGGCCGATCGCCCAGCGGCCCAGGTGGAACAACAACGCGGTCACCAGCGCGCCAATCAATACCTGGCGCCACGGCAGCCGTTTCGCCGGTAGATAGCGATACATCATCGCGACCATGCACGTGCCGAGCCCGATCGACAGCAGGAAATCGATGCCCGCGAACAGGCCCACCATGCCTTCGAAGTGTCGCAGCGCATAACCACGCAGCGCAGTGAGCGCGGTGGTCAGCGTCAGCGACACCAACAGCAGGAAGCCGATGGCGAGGATGAAACCGAACGTCAGCAGCCGCGTGCGCAGGAAGGCACGCCAGCCCGTGGGTATGGCGGCACGCCCACCCCAGATCTGGTGCAAGGCACTCTGCAAGGCCGAGAACACCGTGCTTGCGCCGACCAGCAGCATGAGCACGCTGATGGCCGTGGCCCAGACGCCCTTGGCACTCTGCGAGCTCGCCATCGCCTGGAGGATCAGGTCCGCGCTCTGCTTGCCCAGCAGAAGCGTGATCTGGTTGCCGAGGTACGAATACGCGAGCTCACCGCCGACGATCCAGCCCGCGAACGTCACGCTGATGATGAGCAGGGGCGCCAGCGAGAACGCGCAGTAGAAAGCGAGCGCCGCGCTGATGCTCGAGGCCTGGTCTTCGAGCCAGTTGTCGGTGGTGCCCTTGAGGATGGTCCAGAGGCTGCGGCGCGCGCCCATGGACGCATTCTGCGCCGGCCGACGGCTAACAACCCTGCCGGGCCTGTCAGCGGCGCGCACCAGCGCCGGCCAGCATTCGCCTACAAACTATGGGCGCGGCCAGGAGTCGCTGCGCTCCAGCCCGAACTGACCATCGGCGCGGCTGATCCACAGCACCGGCGTGCCGCGCGCATCCGCGAGACGTCTGCCCGGGTCGGGTGGCATCACCATGAACATCGTCGCGAGCGCGTCCGCTGCCATGCAGGTTTTCGCGATGGCGGTGGCGGACAAGGTGCCGTGCGACACGGGCCAGCCGGTGCGCGGGTCGATGATGTGCGAGTAATGCTGTCCGCCGGTCTCGAAGTATTTCCGGTAATCGCCCGAGGTCGCGATGCTGGCGTCGCGCAACTCCACCACGGCTGGCACCGTGCGCGGCGCGCCGGAAGGATCATCGGCCGCCGGCTGTTCGACCGCCACACGCCACGGCCGGCCCGCGGAACTGGCGCCATGCGCGCGCAACTTGCCCGACAGATCGATGAGATAGTTCGCCACACCCTGCGCGTCGAGATACTCCGCGACGCGATCGACACCGCGGCCCTTGCCCAGCGAGGAGAGGTCCACGCGCACCCCGGGCGCCTTGCGCGCGCGGTGACCGGCCACGTCGACCTCCACCCTGCGCCAGCCCACGCGCGCGCGCGCCCCCTCGATGGCGGCGGCATCGGGTGTGACCGTGCGCCTGGGCTCGGGCCCGAATCCCCACAAGTTCACCAGGGGGCCGACGGTGAGGTCGTACGTGCCATCGCTGTCTTCGGCGAGACTCAGCCCGTAACTCATCACGATGGCGAGCTCGGGATCTATGTCCATCCAGTCGCCGCTGTCGTTCTCGTTGAAACGGCTCAGCGCGGAGTCCGGCCGCCAGGTGCTCAAGGCCTGGTCGACGGCATCGAACTGCGCCTGCACGCCGGCGCGGAGTGCGGCCACCGGCAACGCCGCCTTCGAGGGGCCGGCGATGCGCACGGTCCACTCGCTGCCCATGGTCTCGCCGTGCAATACGGGCGGCTCACGCGGCTCGACGATCGCACAGCCACCGAGCGCCAGCACCACGGCGCCGAGCAGCAGATGCTTCAAACTACTGCGGCAGGACTTCAAGCGTGGCGTTGTAGGCGGCGGTGCGTTTCTTCACGCCGGGCACGGTGGCCCTCTCGTCCTTGACCTCCGCATCCAGCCAGTAGAGGCCGGTCGCCGGCCAGGTCACGGTGACCATGCCATCCGCATCCGTCTTGAGCTCGATCGGCGCCGGCGCATCGCGATAGCGCGTTCCGCCCGCGATGATCTCCACGGCAAGGTCCTTCGCCGGCTTCCCGTCGAGCAGGAAGCGGAACTTCGCAGACTCGCCGGCGTAGAGATCGTTCGGGTGTCGCGCGGGCACGAGCTCGAGACCGGTGCCCACGGACTTCACGACGCTCGGCGTACCCACCGTGACGAAGGTCTCGACGCGCCGCTGCACCTGCTCGACCTCGAGCTTCGCCGCATTGGCGGGAATGTTCGCCGCCATGTCGGCGGGTGCGCCGCGCCAGCGCTTCGGCTTGCCGTCCTCTTCCCAGCGCGCCATCACCACGTCGCCGGCCACCGCCACGCGATAGGTACCCGGCGCGCGCAATTCGAGGTCGAAGCTCGAGCGCGTCTTGCCCTTGGCCACGTTCTGCGGAGTCACGGCCGTGCCGTCGCCGCCGCTCACGCTCAGCGATTCGATGGGCATGGCGCCCTGGTTGAACGAAAACAGGTCGTCGGAATTCGCGGCATCGAAGGTCACCCAGCCGCCCGATCGCGCGACGATGGTTTGCGACGGCAACAGCCAGGCGCGCGCCGCGAAACTGGCGGCGGGTACGACGGCCAACAAGGCAACGGCGAGTCTTGCGTATTTCATGGACCCTCCCCGATCACGGATTCAGAACCAGGGCCACGGCCCCGAGCTCGGTCTTGCCCTGCGCATTGCCGCGCTGCGCGGCCTTGACGGGCCATTCGAACGGAATGCGCACGGCCTCGCGTCCGCCGACTTCGCGCACCGCTTCGACCACGAGCTCGTACTTGCCGGGCTTGAGCTTCGACAGCGGCTCGGCAGCCGCATCGAACTTCAGGATGTGCTGGCCCGCGGGCCGCGTGGCTCCCGTGAGGCCGTCGACCGGCACCTTCACGTCGCGTCCGCCGCGACGCCACCACTGGCGCAGGTCCGGCAGCCACTTGGTGTGGTCGCCGCGCACCTGGTACCAGAGCGCGAGATTGGCGGCGATGGTCTGGGAGCCATCTTCCACCCAGACGGCCACATACGGACGGTGATACTCGGCCACGGGCAGGTTCGGGATCTCGACGTTGAGCGTGAGATCCGCGGCGCCCGCGGTCCCGGCGGTGGCCAGCAGCGCGGCAAGGAGAAGCTTGGACTTGCGGATCATTCGAAGGGCTCCGGCTAACTAGTTCAATGGGCGAAGAGGATCATGAGCACCACGAGCACGGCCACGCCGAGCGACACCAGCGGCCACGTGGACGTACGCTGGCGCGCCTGGATCCACAGCAGCACCAGCCCGGTGAGCGCGAAGAACACGCAGGCTCCCGCCACCAGGTCGATGAAGAGCTTCCACACGAGGCCGGTGTTGCGGCCCTTGTGGAGGTCATTGAAATACGCCAGCCAGCCGCGGTCGGTGACCTCCGAGGACGCCTGGTTGCTGGCGCGATCGAACATCACCCAGGCATCGCGCCCGGGACCTGGTGCCGATACGTAGAGCTCTTCGGGCGACCACTCGACGTCGGCACCCTCGGTATCGATGTCGAATTGATCTTCGATCCAATCGGCGAGCGGATCGGGCAACGCGTCGCCTTCCTTGCCGCTGGCCAGCGAAATCTGCAGCGACGCGGGCAGTTCCAGTGTCTTCTTGATGACCTGCGGACTCGCGGCAATCGCGCTCGCGTGATTCAGCGTGATGCCGGTGACGCAAAACAGCAGCAGGCCCGCCAGGCAGATCGCGGCACTGATCCAGTGCCACGAGTGCATCGTGCGATACAGCAGCATTCTTCGACGCGAGTTCATCGCGTCCTTGTTCTCGACATGCGGGGCGCCCGAGGGGAAAACCGAGCGCGAACGCTACATGAGAAGAATTCTTATTTGCAACGCATTCTTCACTCTTTATCAACCCCTCAACCAGCGGCGCCGGGACAGTGAACTGTCCCGGCCTGCTGGTCCGTGAGCGGGCGGTTCTTCCGGCCGCGCGGCACGTTCCTTCAACCCAATCAATGACTTCAGTGCGTCGTCGCGTTGCTCGCGGTGGCAGCTGCGGGTGCACGCGGGGTCGGGACCTTGTTCTTCACCGCCGGGATGCTCTGCAGGTACGCAAAGATCGCCGCGAGGTCCTGGTCGTTGAAGTTCTTGTACGCCGGGATGGGCATCGGGGGCAGGATCTCGCGACCCCGGCCGAGATGGCGACCCGTGCGGATGGTGTCCGTGAAGGTACGCACCGTCCATTTGCCGAGACCGGTCTCCTTGTCGGGCGTCAGGTTGGCCGTGAAGCTCACGCCCCAGGGACCGGACCAGGCCGTGTTCGTGCCCGCGACCGCGACGATCCACGGACCGGCCGGAAGCTGCGGCGCCGCCGGCATCTCGAGCTGCTCGGGATGGCCCGACAACATGCGCTCCATGTCGGGGGCCGGGCCCTGCGGCGTCATCTTGAGCGGCGTGTGGCAGTCGTGGCAGCCCGAGGTGGTCACCAGGTACTTGCCACGCGCGACTTCGTCGCCGGCCGCGGGCGCCGGATCGCCGGCGCGCGCGAACGACGCCATGACCACGAGCGCGATTCTCACCAACATCTTCAGGGATTGCATCGAAAAACCTCCTCTAACTAATTCGATGAATGATTCGGAAAACTTTCGATCCAGCGCGACAGCAGCGCGAGCGCCTCGGTGTCGACCGCGGCCGTGCCGAGCGGCGGCATCTGCTGCACCGGGTCGCGCGAGCTCATGCGCGTGGCGATGACGCTCGAGGCGAGATGGCCCGGCGCGAGCCGCACGGCGTCGGCCGGTGCGCCCGCGGGAACGAACTGGCTCTGCACTCCGACGATGGAGCTCAACACGGGGCTGGGTTTGGCGACGCGTTGCGCCAGCGTCATGTCCAGCACCGCGAGCGGGCCTTCGTCGTTGTGGCAATTGCCGCAGTTGCCATGCAGGTAGCCGAGCGCGGCGCGCTCGGCCGGCGTCGCGGCCGCGATGCGCGGCGGATTCGCGAGCAGCTCAGGCGACAGGTTGCGCAACAGGCCCCGCGCGACCAGCTCCCGCAGGTCGACTCCACGCGAGGCGTCCGCATGCGGCGCGAGCGGATCGCGGTCCGGCGAAAGCTGCAGCGCGCTGAAGCCCAGCACCGGCACGGGTGCGCCGTCGTGGCAGGCGCGGCAGTCGTCCACCGACGGGATGGTGTAGTGCGCGCCGGGCGCGTCAGCCGCGGGCAGATCTCGCACGCCACTTGCCGGCGCGAGCACGGCGTCCGTGCCTTCCGGGTTCCACACGTAGCTGCCGAAGCGCCAGCTGCCATCGGCCGCGCGCTCGATGAATCGCGTTTCGAGCGTGCGTCCATGCGCGAATTCCTTCCAGAGCCTGGTGCCGCGCGGGAAATCCCAGGCGTCCGCCTGCGAGGCGTCGATGCTGGTGCCGGGCGGCAGCCAGATCCAGCGGCGCTTCGCGGCGCCGTCGGACCAGAGCGGGTACTGCGGAGAAAACGGCAGTACGTCGGGGCGGACGGTGGTCCCGCCCGCGACGTACAGCCCAGTGTCGGCGAGGCGCTGCGGCAGATCGGGTAGACCTTCCGCGCGAACCATCGCCGGCAAGCACACTCCTGCAAGTGCCAGCTTCAGAAACCTCTTGAGACCCCCCCGGATCATCGCGGCCTACGCGGCCTGGGCCACGGGGATGCGCGCCTGGTTGGCCTTCAGCCAGGCCGCGAAATCCAGCATGCCCGGATGCAGCGCACGGGCGCGCTTGAGATCGCGGCGCGCGCGGTAGGCGACTTCGAAGTCGCGCTTGAACTGCCACATGTTGCCGAGCTCGTCGGCGCCCGGGAAACCGAACGCCCGGAAGGCATCGGGAGTGACCGAGTTGTACGCCACGTGTTCACCCAGCGCGGCGCTGAGGTGCGCGGCCATCTCGCTGCCCGACAGGTGATCGCCCGCGATGCCGATCGAGTCGTAGATCAGCGCGTCACCGCGCAGGAATACCTCGGCGGCGGCGACCCCGATGTCCTCGGCACCGATCCACGGAATCCGCGCGTCCCCGGTCGGGAAGGTCACGGCCAGCGAACCATCGGCCTGGCGCTGCGGCCCCATGCCGAAGTGGATCAGGTTCTCCCAGAAACCGGAGGTGTAGAGGTAGGTCACCGGCACGCGCTGCTGCGCGAAGAAACGGTGCGCCTCGCCCTTGGCGTCGAAGTGCGGCACGTTGAAACGGTTCTGCAGCACCGGCATGCGCGAGCCGTCGGCGGGAAAGAATTCGCGCGTGTCCTCGAGGGTCGACCAGATGGCATGGCGCAGACCGGACTGCGCGGCGGCAGCCGCGAAGGTATGGGCCTGGGCCAGCTCCTTCTCGGCCGAGAGGTGCTCCCAGAAGCTGGTCACGAAGAAGGCGCCATAGGCACCCTCGAGTGCGCGCAACACACTCGCGCCGTCGTCGAGATCGGCCAGTACCACCTGCGCGCCGGCTTCGACGAGCTGGCGGGCGGCGGCGCCGTCGGGCTTGCGAGTCACCGCGCGGACGGCGAAGTGGCGGTCGGAGTCGCCCAGCAGGGCCCGGACGAGGCCCCCGCCCTGTGCGCCGGTGGCGCCAAAGACAGTGATCATGGGCTTGGGCATGTAACGCGCTCCTCTGAATCGCCACTACCGGCGTGGGAGGCGCAATCTAGGGATTGGGCCGCAAGCGATTTCGTAACTCGTACTTAGCGAATTATTAAAATCTCGTTAAGAGATGAAGAAGAATGACCGACGATGGCCCTGACCGACGACATGATCGCGATGCTTTCCGCCGGGGTTGCCCACCAGGTGGGCGGCTGCACGAACGCTGGCCGCCCGGTGGTGTGCCGCGGGCTGGCGGCCCAACACGAAGCCGGCCGCCTGCTGGTCATCCTGTCCTCGGAGTCGGGCTTCGAAGTCCTCGACGCGATCCGCCAGAACGGCAACATCGCGCTCAACATCACGCTGCCCGAGAACTATCGCTCGATGAGCTTCGTGGGGAACGACGCCATCGTGCGTGGCAGCGGCGCGGCCTGGCGCCCGCTGGTCACCGAAAGGCACGAGGCCTTCCGCCAGCAGTTGAACCGGTTCGGCTTCAAGCCCGAGTACACCGACGCCTGGTACCACGCGCGTGACCAGGACCTGGTCGCGGTGCGCTTCACGCCGATGCTGGCGCGCAACCAGACGCCCGGCCCGGGCACCGGCAATTCGATCACGCTCAAGCCCATCGAGTTCGAGAAATGAGCGCGGTGTTCGACGACGGCCTGTCGCTGTTCGGCGTGCGCCGCATGATGGAAGGCGTGGTGCCGCCCGTGTTGTGCACGGCGTCGGCCGATCGCGTGCCGAACGTGAGTTATCTCTCGCTGTGTGAATACGTCGATCCGCTGCACATCGCGCTGTCGTACCAGTTCTTCAATCGCAGTCGCGAGAACGTGCTGGCCACGCGCCGCGCGGCGCTTACGCTCGATGATCCGTACACCGGCGCCGGCGTGACGCTGCAGCTCGAATACCTGCGCACCGAGACCGAAGGGCCGGTGTTCGAGCGCCTGCGCGCCAAGCTCATGGGCGTGGCCAGCCACGTGGGCATGGACAAGGTGTTCCGCCTGCGCGGCGCCGATATCTACCGCGTAACCGAGATGCGCCGCGTACCCGGGCGCAAGGAGTTTCCCGCGGCGGCGCCGCGCGTCGACCTGGCCGCCAATTCGCGCCTGCTGTCGGAACGCATGGCGCATTGCGAGGATCTCTCCGAGCTGCTGGACACGTTGTTAGGCGGCCTCTCGGATCTGCTGCGCATCGACCATGCCATGGTGTGGCTCACCGATGCGTCGCAGCAGGCGCTCACGCTGCTCGCGAGTCGCGGCTACGAGGTCGGCGGTGCGGGCGCCGAGATCTCCGTGGGTGAAGGCCTCGTGGGCACGGCGGTGCGTGAAGGTGTGCCGGTCCGCGTCGGGCACATGATGAACATGGCCACCTACGCGCGCGCCGTGCGCGACAGCGCCGGCGAATCCGGTCTCACCGCCATGCTCAAGAGCGAGATCCCGCTGCCCGGCCTCAAGGAACCCCGCAGCCAGCTCGCGGTGCCGCTGCGTGCACGCGGCCGCGTGCTCGGCGCGCTGTTCGTCGAGAGCCTGCACGACCAGTATTTCGGCTACGACGACGAGGACGCGCTCATGCTGCTCGGCGGCCAGTTCGCCGTGGCCATGAGCCTCATGCAACCACCGGAGCAGGAACCGCCGGCACAGGCCGCGGCGCGACCCGCGGCGCCGGTGACCGCGGGCCCCGCGCTGCGCCTCAAGCGCTTCGGTCGCGACAACAGCGTGTTCCTCGATGACGTCTACCTGATCCGCGGCGTGGCCGGCGCCATCCTCTGGAAACTGGTGAGCGAGTTCCTGCGCAGCGGGCGGCGCGAATTCACCAATCGCGAGCTGCGCCTCGCGCCGGAGCTGCGGCTTCCCGACGTGCAGGACAACCTCGAGGTGCGCCTGCTGCTGCTGCAACGGCGCCTCGCCGAGCAACACGTGCCGATCCAGTTGGAGAAGGCCGGCCGAGGCCGCATGCGGCTCAACGTCGACGGCACGGTCATAATGGAAAGCGAGGCCTAACTAACGTCGCCACTTCGAGACAGGGGCGCTCATCGCGGGCATCGGGTATACATGCGCGCGGACCGACTCACGAAGGGGAGATCGATGGATTCGAAGCAACTCCTGCTGGCCGTTTCGATGGCCCTCGCCACCGTGGCCCACGCCGACGTCACCGTGAACACCACCACCGCCGGCAAGGCATCGATCATGAACGTCGGCGGCGACGGCACGAGCCTCTTCAAGGGCAAACGGCAGCGCACCGACTCGATGGTCGGCGGGCGCGCCATCTCGCTGATCATCGACATCGACAACATGCAGTTCGTCGAGATCGACGACAAGAAGAAGACGGCCACGGTCACGCCGCTGGCTTCCATCGCCGATGAGCTCGCCAAGGTGGGCGTCGGCGCCATGCAGGCCACGCTGACCCCGACGTCGCAGAAAAAGACCGTCTCGGGCATGCCCTGCACGGTGCACGACATCCGCGTGACCATGCCGTTCACGCCCGTGGGCGAACCCGGCCAGGGCATGGACATGAACATGGTGCTCTCGGGAACCGTCTGTCTATCTACCTCGGCGCCCGGCCTCGCCGACTACCAGGCTTTCTACAAGGCGGCGGCCGAGTCCGGTTTCATCTTCGGCAATCCCGCGGTGGCCAAGTCGCCCACCGGCGCGGCGCAGGCCAAGGCCTACGCCGCGCTCACGAAGAAGATGGCGGAGGCTGGCATGGCACTCGAAAGCCACATCACCATCTCGGCGACGGGTGACAACCCGATGGCGGGCATGATGGCCAAGCTCGCCGCCAGCGACATCTCCACCACGGTCACCAAGGTCGAGGTCGGCGACGTGCCGGCGGACCGGTTCGACATTCCCGCGGGATACAAGGTCAAGACGCAGAAGTAGAAAAGGGGGCAGCCCCC
>DATEII010000060.1:0-22173 GCA_035279135.1 Steroidobacteraceae bacterium | reverse complement strand
TACGCCGCGAGATTGATCGCGAGCGTCGTCTTGCCGGAGCCTCCCTTGGGATTCAGGACGACGATGCGCTGCATATGCCTTCTATTGTGTTTGTCAGAATGTGGTTCTGATGTGAGGCAGTCGAAAGACTAGCGATGCGGTGTGACCGCCGCAACCGAGCCCCGGATCGACTGTGATTCCGGACACAGCGATGCGGCATGCGTGTTCCTACGATGCGTCCCATGCACATGGAACGACTCTTGTTGCTCTGGGACGAAATCGACGACCTCGTGGGCACGAGCCGTTACATGGTGAAACACACCGCCATGGCCATCTGGAGCTCGGTGCGCAAGCGCTGATTCCGCGTCGCCCGCCCGGGCGGCGATTTGACACTTGAATTTCCGAGGGTGCGCCCGCAGTCTGCCGGCGCCATGACAACCCCACAGAAAGAAACCCTAGGCTTTCAGGCCGAAGTCCGTGAGCTGCTGAAGCTCATGATCCATTCGTTGTACAGCCACCGGGAGATCTTCCTGCGTGAGCTGATCTCGAACGCCTCCGATGCGAACGACAAGCTGCGCTTCGAGGCGCTCAGCAAACCGGAGCTCATGGCGGGCGACGCCGAGCTCGCCGTCTGGATCGAAGCGGACAAGGACAAGGGCACGCTGAGCATCCGCGACAACGGCATCGGCATGAGCCGCGAAGAAGCCATCTCCCACCTCGGCACCATCGCGCGCTCCGGCACCGCGGAGTTCTTCAAGAAACTCTCCGGCGACCAGCAGAAGGATTCGAAGCTCATCGGCCAGTTCGGCGTGGGTTTTTATTCGGCCTTCATCGTCGCGGAGCGCGTCGAAGTGCTGACGCGTCGCGCCGGGCTGGGCGCCGCCGAAGGTGTTCGCTGGGAATCTTCGGCCGATGGACAGTTCACGGTCGAAACCCTCGAGCGCGAGCAGCGCGGCACCACCATCGTGCTGCACCTCAAGGATGACGCGAAGGAGTTCCTCGACTCCTGGCGCCTGCGCTCGCTGGTGCGCCGCTATTCCGACCACATCGCATTCCCGGTGCGCATGCCCAAGGAGGGCGCCGCCACGCTGGAATACGAGGCCGTGAACCGCGGTACTGCGCTCTGGGCGCGCCCGAAGTCCGAGATCAAGGACGAGGAATACAACGAGTTCTACCAGTACCTCTCGCATGACACGGCCGAGCCGCTCACCTGGTCTCACAACCGAGTCGAGGGCAAGCGCGACTACACCAGCCTGATCTACATCCCCGCGGCGGCGCCCTTCGACCTGTGGCAGCGCGACGGGGCACGCGGACTCAAGCTGTACGTGCGACGCGTGTTCATCATGGACGACGCCGAGCAGTTCCTGCCGCTGTACCTGCGCTTCGTGAAAGGTGTGCTCGATTCGGCCGACCTGCCGCTGAACGTCTCGCGCGAGCTGCTGCAGACCGACAGCGAGGTCGAAGCCATGCGCGGCGCGCTGACGCGTCGCGTGCTCGAGATGCTGACCAGGCTGGCCAAGGACGAACCCGAGAAATACAAGACTTTCTGGCGCGAATTCGGCGCCGTGCTCAAGGAAGGCCTGGCCGAGGACCACTCCAACAAGGACAAGCTGCTGCCGCTGCTGCGATTCGCCAGCACGAACCAGCCCGGTGACGAGGAGTCGGTCTCGCTGGCCGACTACGTGGGCCGCATGCAGACCGGCCAGGACAAGATCTACTACGTGGTCGGCGAGAGCCTGGCCGCGGCTCGCAGCCACCCGGCCATCGAGGGCCTGCTGGCGCGCAACGTCGAGGTGCTGTTGTTAGGCCGGCGCATCGACGCCTGGGTCATGGACCACCTGCAGGAGTTCGAAGGCAGGAAGTTCAAGGACGCCACGCGTGGGGACCTCGATCTCGGCAGCCTGGCGAGCCCCGACGAGAAGAAGAAGGTCGAGGAGAAGCTCGAGGAGAGCAAGTCGCTGCTCAAGCGCGTCAAGGATTCGCTCGGCGAGCGTGTTTCCGAGGTGCGTGTCAGCACGCGTCTCAAGGATTCCGCGGCCGTGCTGGTCGCCGGCGAGCACGATCTGTCGGCGCCCCTGCGCCGCGCGCTCGAAGCCGCCGGGCAGGCCGCTCCGCCTTCGAGGCCCGTGCTGGAGCTCAATGTCGACCACCACCTGGTGAAGTACCTGGAGAAGCGCGAGAGCCCCGAGGAGTTCGGCGACCTGGCGCTGGTGCTGTTCGAGCAGGCGGCGCTGGCCGAAGGCACGCAGCTCACGGACCCGGCGGCTTTCGTGCATCGCCTCAACAAACTGTGGATGCGGCTTCAATAGCCAATGTTTGCCGAAGGTTTGCAATAATGCCGGCCCGCATCCGACCGGAGACAGGGCAATGAAGGTTAGGTCACTGGCACTAGCCGCCTGCGTATTGGCGGTCTTCGGCTGTTCGTCGCGCGACAAACCCGCCGAGACGGCGCCTGCGGCCGAGCCGGCGGCAACGGCTGCGCCTGCTCCTACCGATGCACCCGCTTCAACAGGAACTGAAAACATGGCATTGCAGAAGACGGATCTCGCGCCCGGCAACGGCCCGGAGATCAAATCCGGGCAGACGGCGCTGGTGCATTACACGGGCTGGCTCTATGACGCGGCTGCGCCCGAGAACAAGGGCAAGAAGTTCGACAGCTCGGTGGATCGCAACGAGCCGTTCGAGTTTCCGGTCGGTGCCGGCATGGTCATCAAGGGCTGGGACGAGGGCGTGGTCGGCATGAAGGTCGGCGGCAAGCGCCGGCTGGTGATCCCGCCCGAGATGGGCTACGGCTCGCGCGGCGCCGGTGGCGTGATTCCCCCGGGCGCGACACTGGTGTTCGACGTCGAGCTCGTGGAGATTCGTTGAGCCTGCGCGCGCCAGCCGCGTGGCTGGCCGCGGTGCTGCTCACGGGCACCGCGCAAGCCGCCACGCTGATCCATGCGGGGTGGCTCATCGATGGGGTGTCCCCGACCGCGAGGACGCGCCAGACGGTGGTGGTCGAGGCCGGCAAGATCACCGCCATCGAGCCGGGATTCCGCGCTCCGGGTCCCGGCGATCGCGTGATCGAGCTGTCGCAGGGCACTTTGTTGCCGGGCCTGTTCGACATGCACGTGCATCTCACCGGCGAATACAGCAAGTCCTCGGAAATCGACGAGTACAAGCTCAACGAGGCGGACGTGGCCATCGATGCGGTTGTGTACGCGCAGCGCACGTTGTTAGCCGGATTCACCACGGTGCGCGATCTCGGCGACGAGTTCCGCGCCTCGATCTCGCTGCGTAATGCCATCAATGCGCACAAGGTGCCGGGCCCGCGCATCATCGCGGCGGGCAAGGCCATCGCGAGCACGGGCGGCCATGCCGACCCCACCAATGGCTGGGCACGCAAATTCCCGGCCGATCCCGGCCCCGAGGAAGGCGTCATCAACAGTGTCGACGACGCGCGCAAGGCCGTCCGGCAGCGTTACAAGGACGGTTCCGACACCATCAAGATCACCGCCACGGGCGGCGTGCTGTCGATCGCCAAGAACGGCGCCAATCCGCAGATGACCGAAGAGGAGATCCGCGCCGTGGTCACGACGGCGCGCGACTATGGCTTCAAGGTGGCCGCGCACGCCCATGGTGCGGAAGGCATCAAGCGCGCGGTCCGCGGCGGCGTGGACAGCATCGAGCACGGCACCTTCATGGACGATGAAGGCATGAAACTCATGAAGGAGCGCGGCACCTATTACGTGCCGACGATCTCCGCGGGTCGCTGGGTATACGAGCAGGCCCAGGACCCCGACTTCTTTCCGCCCATCGTGCGCCCCAAGGCGCTCGCAGTGGGTCCGCAGATCCAGCGTACCTTCGGCAAGGCATACAAGGCCGGCGTGAAGATCATGTTCGGCACCGATACCGGCGTCAGCAAACACGGCGACAACGCGCGCGAGTTCCGTTACATGGTGGAGGCCGGCATGCCGGCGATGGAAGCCATCCGGGCCGCCACCAGCGTGCCAGCGAAGTTTCTCGACATCGACGATCGCACCGGCACCATCGCCGTCGGCAAGCTCGGTGAACTGGTGGGCGTGCCTGGGGATCCGCTCACGGACATCTCCGTCATGGAGCGGGTCGTGTTCGTGATGAAGGACGACACCATCTACAAGGCGCCCTGATGCGCCGCGACGTGCTCACCATCGCGGGTCCCTCGGGCCAGCTCGAAGCGCGCCTGGAATGGCCCGACACGGCAGAGAATCCTCGCGTCTTCGGCGTGGCCTGCCATCCGCACTCGCTCAAGGGCGGCACCATGGACAACAAGGTGACGCATACCCTGGCCCGCGCGATGGTCGAATGTGGTGCACCGGCGTTTCGCTTCAACTTCCGCGGCGTGGGCGCCAGTGCCGGCGTGTTCGACTACGGCCGCGGCGAAGCCGATGACCTGGCCGCGGTGGTGGAAGAGGGGCGTCGTCGTTTCCCGGGTGCCGCCTTGTGGTTAGGCGGATTTTCATTCGGCGCGTTCGTCGCCCTGCGCGGCGCGCAGCGGCTCGGCCCCGGGAAGCTGGTGGCCGTGGCTCCGCCGGTGGTGGGCTACGAGCTCGGTGACGTCACGTCACCGGATTGCGACTGGATGCTGGCCCAAGGGGATGCCGACGACGTGGTGCCGCCCGATGCCGTGCTCGACTGGGCCGGGAAGCAGCCCCGCAAGCCTCGCCTGCACGTGCTCGCGGGTGCCGGCCACTTCTTCCATGGGCGGCTGCACGAGCTCAAACCGCTGATCGTCGACTTCCTGCGCGCCTGAGGGCGGCGCTTTCTTCGCGCCCCGGGCGCGATGATCCGGGTTCCTCAAAAGCAAGAAAGCCCGGGCATCTTTCGATGCCAGGGCTTCCAGTGCATCGCGCATGGTGGCATGCGCGTTGCGCGGCATTTAGTTCACGAATGCCTTCAGGGCCTTCAGCGGCAGCGCGCGGACCTTCTTGGAGGCCGGCTTCGCCTTGAACACCATCTTTTCCTTCGTGAAGGGGTTGATGCCTTCGCGCGCCTTCGTGGCGGGCTTCTTCACGACCTTCAGCTTGAGCAGGCCGGGCACAGTGAACAGGCCACCGCTGCGCAGGCTCTTCTTGATCTGTCCGTTCAGCGAATCGAACACCGCGGCAACCTGCTTGCGGGACAGGTCAGTGTCCTTGGTGATCTGGGCCATGATTTCCGACTTCGTCGGTGCGCCACCTTTCTTTGCCATTACTCGACTCCTCGTTTGAAAAAATGCCGCGAAAAATAGATTCCGCGGCGAGCGATTCGGCGCGCAACATATCACACGCTTTCCCGCGTGCAAATGATTTTCGGTGCTCGCGCGTGCTGAAAATGCCTTGTTTTCTAGGCTCCGGAGCACATGCGTCAACGGAGGAGCGTTGCGCGCAGCGCACGCGAAGCGCGCGCGCTGTACGAATCTTCGCCATTCACACGGCGTGCGCGAGGTCGATACGACGTTGATGTGTCGCCCTAAGTCTTTGGGCGAGCGCGTTCTAGAAGCGCAATTCGTTGATCAGGATGATCAGCGCCTGCAGTGCGATGATCGCCCAGAGAAACGACAAATCCAGGCCCGCCACCATCGAAGGGATCACGCGGCGGATCCGCGACAGCAGGGGCTCGCACATGTCACCGAGCACGTCGTAGATGGGCGAACTGCGCCCCTGCAGCAGGAATCCGGCGATTCCGTAGAAGAAAATCATGATCACGTAGAGCCACAGCAACGCGTTCACGATCTCGAAACACGTGCCGATGATCCACGTGGCCGGGTCCGGCCAGGCACGATGCAGCAGCGACCAGACGATGAGCACCTTGAAGAAGGCGAACAGCACGATCGCCACGACCGAGGCGGTGTCCAACTTTCCCACGGGCCGAAGCACGCGACGCAACGGCATCACCAGGGGATTCGTGAGCCGTACCACGGCTTCCGCGAAGGGATTACGGAAGTCGACGCGCACGATCTGCATGATCAAACGCAACATCAGCACGCCCAGGTACAGCGAGGTCAGCGTGCCGATGATGTAGATGAGTGCGTTCATGTCGTGGACTTTCCGAAAGCCTGGGCCATTTCACGGCCGCGATCCGTCGCGGCCTTCAGAGCGGCGGCGACGATACCACGCAGGTTGGACGCGTCGAATACGCGCAGCGCGGCCTCGGTGGTTCCACCCTTCGACGTGACCTCGGCGCGTAGTCGCGCGAGATCGCCGTCGCTGTCGCGGGCCATGCGGCCGGAACCGAACAGCGTCTGGATCGCCAGCTCCTGGGCGCTCTCGCGCGTAAGGCCGAGGTTCACCGCCGCGTCGGTCATCAGCTCGGCGAGCAGGAAGAAATAAGCGGGGCCGCTGCCGGAGAGCGCCGTGACCACGTCGAGCGCGCCTTCCTCCTGCACCCACGCCGTGGTGCCGACGGCCGCGAGCGTGTCTTCAGCGAGCTTGCGCTGCTCGGGCAGCAGGCCGGCAGGCGCATACAGTCCCGTGGCACCGGCATTGTTGAGTGCTGGCCGGTTTGGCATGGCTCGTACTACGGCGATGCCGGGGCCACACCAGGCCTGGATGTCCGCCACGCGGATTCCCGCCGCGATCGACAGCACCAGCGGGCGACGCTGGGCGAGCACCGGTGCCAATGCACGCACCGTCGTGGCCATGTCCTGCGGCTTGACGGCGAGCACCACCAGGTCCGCACCCTCGACGACCTCGCGGTTGTCCGCCGACACGTGCACGCCGAGCTCGTCGGCCAGCGCGATGCGTCGCGCCTGGACCGCTTCCCCGACGCTGATGTTGGCCGCGGACAGGCCCTTTGCGATGAGACCGCGGATGAGCGCGCCGCCCATGTTTCCGCCGCCGATGAATGCTGCCGTGTGATTCACGTGGGTGATTATTCCTTATCTTGTTTGCGACGCGGCCCGAAGATCGCCGTGCCGATGCGCACCATCGTCGAGCCCTCGAGGATGGCTGCTTCGAAGTCCGAGGTGGTGCCCATGGAAAGGGTGTCGAGGCCGAAGCCGTGCTCGTTCAGATAGTCGAACAGCTGGCGCGTCTCGCGGAACCACTGGCGCTGGCGTGCGAGCTCGCTCTCCGCCGGTGGCATGCACATGAGTCCGCGCAGGCGAAGTCGCGGCAGCGCGCTGACCTGCCCGGCGAGCTCGCGCATTTCGGTGCCCGGCACGCCACCCTTGCTGGCCTCACCACCGACGTGCAGTTGCAGGCAGACGTTCAGTGGGGGCGCGTGGTACGGCCGCTGCGCCGAAAGGCGCTCGGCAATCTTGAAGCGGTCGATCGCGTGGACCCAGGCGAAATTCTCGGCGACCGGGCGGGTCTTGTTAGCCTGCAGCCGGCCGATGAAATGCCAGGTGAGCTCGCGACCCGCGAGCGCTTCGATCTTGGGCAGACCTTCCTGCAGGAAATTCTCGCCGAAGTGTTCGATCCCGGCGCTCGCCGCGCTGTCAATTGCTGCGCTGCTCTGTCCCTTGGAAACGGCCAGAAGCGTGACCGAATCGACACTTCGCCCCGCGGCACGGGCGGCCTCTGCAATGCGCTTTTGAGCAGCCGGGACGCTCTCCGAGCAATTCTGCGGAAGGGATAACATATTGATCACTGATACCCGGGTCTATACTCAACGGCGCTTTCCAAGGGACACCGCATGGCCGTCGACGTCGCCCAGCTCCTCGCTTTTGCCGTGAAGAATAACGCCTCGGACTTGCACCTGTCCGCAGGTGTGCCCCCGATGATCCGTGTCGACGGCGACATGAAACGTATCAACATGCCCGCGCTCACCCATAAAGAGGTGCACGGCATGGTGTACGACATCATGAACGACAAGCAGCGCAAGGCTTACGAAGAGTTCTTCGAGACGGACTTTTCATTCGAGATCCCGAAGCTGGCGCGTTTCCGCGTCAACGCCTTCAACCAGAACCGCGGCGCCGGCGCCGTGTTCCGCAACATCCCGTCCACGATCATTTCGCTGGACGACCTGGCCGCGCCGAAGATCTTCCGCGACCTGTGCATGCTGCCGCGCGGACTCGTGCTCGTGACCGGGCCCACGGGCTCGGGCAAGTCGACCACGCTCGCGGGCATGGTCAACCACTGTAATGACAACCGTCCCGATCACATCATCACGATCGAGGACCCCATCGAATTCGTGCACGAGAGCAAGCGTTGCCTCGTGAACCAGCGCGAAGTGCACCGTGACACGCTCGGCTTCTCGGAAGCCCTGCGTTCGGCACTGCGCGAAGACCCGGACGTAGTGCTGGTCGGCGAAATGCGCGACCTCGAGACCATCCGCCTGGCGCTCACCGCCGCGGAAACCGGCCACCTCGTATTCGGCACGCTGCACACCAGCTCGGCCGCCAAGACCATCGACCGCGTGGTCGACGTGTTCCCGGCGCAGGAAAAGGAAATGGTGCGCGCCATGTTGTCGGAATCCCTGCGCGCCGTGATCTCACAAACCCTTCTCAAGCGAAATGGCGGTGGCCGTATCGCTGCGCACGAGATCATGATCGGAACGCCGGCCATCCGAAACCTGATCCGTGAAGGCAAGATCGCGCAGATGTACTCGGCCATCCAGACCGGCGCGCAGGCCGGCATGCAGACCCTCGACCAATGCCTGGCCGACCTCGTGACCAAGGGCGTGGTGAGCAAGGAAGAGGCCCGCTACAAGGCGGCCAACAAAGACGCCCTGTAAGGAACTGCCATGGATCGCGAGCAAGGTATAAAACTGATGCAGGACCTTCTGCGTCGCGTCGTCGACAAGAAGGCGTCTGACCTGTTCATCACCGCGGGTTTCCCGCCGGCGATCAAGATCGACGGAGAAGTGCGGCCGCAGTCCGAGCGCGCGCTCACTGCCGAGCAATCGGCCGTGCTGGTGCGCGCCATCATGAACGACCGCCAGACCAAGGAATTCGACGCGACCAAGGAGTGCAACTTCGCGATCGCGCCGCCGGGCATCGGCCGTTTCCGCGTGAACACTTTCGTGCAGCAGGGCAACACCGGCTGCGTGATCCGCCTGATCAATTCGAAGATCCCCACGCTCGAAGAGCTCGACCTGCCGCCCATCCTCAAGGAAGTGGTGCTGTCGAAGCGCGGCCTGGTGATCATGGTCGGTGGCACGGGCTCCGGTAAGTCGACCTCGCTCGCGGCGATGGTGGGTTACCGCAATGAAAAGACCCGCGGCCACATCGTGACCATCGAAGACCCGGTGGAGTACGTGCACCAGCACAAGGGCTGCGTGATCACGCACCGCGAAGTCGGCGTGGACACGGAAAACTGGCACGCGGCGCTCAAGAACACGCTGCGCCAGGCCCCCGATGTCATCCTGATCGGCGAAATCCGTGACCGCGAGACCATGGAGTACGGCATCCAGTTCGCCGAAACCGGCCACCTGGTGCTCGCGACCCTGCACGCGAACAGCTCCAACCAGGCGCTGGACCGCATCATCAACTTCTTCCCGGATGAACGCCGCGAGCAGCTACTGATGGACTTGTCGCTGAACCTGCGTGCGCTGGTCTCGCAGCGCCTGGTACCGCGCGAGTCGGGCTCGGGTCGCATTGCGGCGATGGAGATCATGCTGAATTCGCCGCTGATCCAGGATCTGATCTTCAAAGGCAAGGTCCAGGAGATCAAGGAAGTCATGTCGCGCTCCACGCGTATCGGCATGAACACCTTCGACCAGGCCTTGTACACGCTGTACGAAACCGGATTCATCTCCTACGAAGACGCGCTGCGCAATGCCGACTCCAAGAACGAGTTGCGGCTCAAGATCAAGCTCGAGAGCAAGCGCGAGGTCAAGAATCTCGACGACGGCGGCGCTCTCGCCATCATCGACGAAGAGCAACAGGGACGCTCGTTCTGACGGATATGCCAGCTGTGAACGAGAAACTCGTCGAAACCGTCGACGGAGAAAGACCTGCGGCCGAGTCCGCGCCGATGGTGCTCAACACCCGGCCGCTGTTCAAACTCATGGTGGAGCGCAAGGCCTCCGACCTGTTCTTCACCTCGAACTCGGCGATCAAGGTCAAGATCGAAGGGCAGATGATGCCCATCAACAAGCAGATCCTGTCGCCGGAGTCGGTGCGCCAGGCTGCCTATGGCCTCATGACGCCCGACCAGCTCGAGAGCTTCAAGCGCGAGCTCGAGATCGACTTCGCGATCTCCGAACCCGGCCTCGGCCGCTTCCGCGTCAACGTGTTCTACCAGCGCGGTTATCCCGCGATGGTGCTGCGCTACATCAGCGCCGACATGCCGAAGCTCGACCAGCTCGGCCTGCCCGACATGTTCAAGGACCTCATCATGATGAAGCGCGGGCTCATCCTGATGGTGGGTGCCACGGGCTCGGGCAAATCGACTTCCATCGCAGCGATGATCAACCATCGCAACGAGGTGTCGTCGGATCACATCGTCACCATCGAGGATCCGATCGAGTTCCTGCACACCAACAAGCGCTCCATCGTGAACCAGCGTGAGGTGGGGCTCGATACCAAGAGCTTCGCGCGCGCGTTGCGCGGCGTGATGCGTGCGGCTCCCGACGTCATCCTGATCGGCGAAATCCGCGACAAGGAGACGATGGAGGCCGCGATCAATCTTTCCGGCACGGGCCATCTCGTCCTGTCGACCCTGCATGCGAACAACAGCGCGGAGACGCTGGACCGCATCATCAACATGTTCCCGCAGGACCAGCACAAGCAGATCTTCCTGGACCTGTCGCAGTACCTGCGCGCCATCCTGTCGCAGCGCCTGGTGATCGGTAAGGACGGCAAGCGCATGGCGGCCATCGAGGTCATGTTGAACACGCCTTACATCACCGAGCTCGTGAAGAAGGGCGACGTGAGCGCGATCAAGGAAGCCATCGTCGCGAGCTCGGAGCGCGGCGTGCAGAGCTTCGACGTAGCGCTGCTGAACCTCTACAAGCAGAACCGCATCGATCTCGAAGAGGCGCTGGCGAACGCCGATTCGCGTTCGAACCTGGAAGCCAAGATCAACTTCGGCTGAGCGGAGAGCGGAGCTCCACCGCGCATGGGTGTTGAGGTCTCCTGTCGCGTTTGCTACATGTACGGCCGCTCGACAATGAAGTTGATCGCGCCGATGACCGAGGCGAGCGCGATGGCAGCACCGCCCAGCCAGGCGACGTGCGCCGGTCGCAACCAGGAATATCCCAAGTTCCATCTGAGCAGGAGGTGATTGATGCCCAGCAGAACGCCGCCTGCCAGCGCCGCGACGAATAGCCCGATGCCGGCGCGCTGGGCGCCCAGTGCCCACCAGTCGGCATCGCTCGCGCGTGACGCCCACCCGTCGTCCACCATCCACGAAGTCACCAACCATACGACGAGCGTGAGGTAGGCGATACCGACGAGCTGGCCCATGCCGAGCGTGATGCGGGCAATCAGCGCGAAGCGCTCACGCATCGCGGCTGGCCAGTGCCTTGACGCTGTAGCGCGCGCCCGTTCCGGCAAGCACGGTTCGATACAGCGACTGGCAGTCACGTGTGAAGCTCTTCGCGTCGTGCCCGGCGAACTCCAGTACTGCGCGATGCTCGCGAAATACGATGCGCGCGGCGATTCCCAGGAAGGCGCGATGCGACCGCTCGACCAGTGCGCGCCGCCACGGCCCGCGCGTCCCGCGCAGCGCGCGCAGCAGCTGCGCTTCGTATCGCAGGTGGATCGCTTCATCGGCACACATCTGGCGGCAGACGGTCTTGAGATACGCATTGTCGGTCGCACGCGCCAACGCGCGGTAGTAGACGAAGCCGATCATCTCGGCGGTGACCAGCACAGTGACCGCGGCTTCGAAACCCGCCAGGCGTCGCAGGTGGCGGAACACGCTATCGGTCCAATTGCGACGCTTCAAGGACAGGCCATGTGCCAGCATGAACTCGCGCAGTTGCGCCGCATGGTGCTGCTCCTCGCGGATGAACAGCGCGGTGATGCGGACCAGCTCGGGGCAGCCATTGCGCGCGCCGAACTCCGCGGAGAAACGCAGCAACGTACGTCCCTCCGACTGTTCACCGAGCTGAAAGGTCGCGATCGAATCGCGGATGCGGTCCTTTTCCTCGCTGCTCATTGCGCTGCCGGTGGGAACCGGCGCGATCACCAGCCTCGGCACACGCGCCTCGAACTCCCGCAGCCAGTAATTCCAGTCGAACATGACGTCTCCCTCCAGCTCGCGGGCAGTCTGGACTGGCGCCTGGCGCACAGGGTGATTTGTCAGGGCGGAATTCGGGCAGATTGTGGCGACCGCAAACCAGGTCCGGCCGCGGGCTCACCGGTCAGATGCGGTGCGTCCTCGCCGCTGTATCCGTCCCGCGAAACCATCGTTGGGCCGCGGTGCGATGGCGATGTCACGCGCCTCTCCCAGGTGCGCCGGCAGGCATCGTCAGAAAACACGCGGAATTCTCTTGACAGCGGCCAATCGATCCCTAGAATGCGCGCCCCTATGCATTCTAACTACCGCAAATCGTTCGCGCGCTCCGGCGCCGCCGCGCTGCCGCAGGGATCGATTCTGTCGAATCGACCGGGCGTCATCGCGTGCGCGCAACCCGATGCGTTCGAACCCGACTCGCGTTAGCTCTTCGATGACGGAGAGCGGCGCTGCAGGCGGCTCTCCGCAAGGCACTCCCAAGAGGCCCCGGTCAGCCGCCGCTGACCGGGGCCTCGGCATTTCAGGCCCCATGTAAATGCGCCCGTGGGCGCGACGAATTCGGTGCCGTGCGCGAGCGCGGCGTCGTCAGGAAGTCTTTGTCGCGAAATTTCGCAGCGGTCCGGTTTCGAAACGCCGGCTGGCGCGCGTTCACCCGGCAGGGTCGTGGGCGCGTGGACCGCGAATGATCGGGGCAGTGATCAGCACAAGCTAGCTCAAGTGGTAAGAGCAGGAGTCGAAATCTCCTCGTCGCGGGTTCGAATCCCGCGCTTGTACCCAGCAGTTGACTGGTGTGAGTAGTGAGACGCGGGACGAGAGTCCCGCATCGAGGTGACCCGGCGCTTCATGGCATCTGCATGGAGCGCAGCACGTCCGGCGCCGTGAGGCGCGCGGCGGGTGTGGTCAGGGAGTGTGGAGCAGCGAGGAGGAGCGCGCGCCGCAGGCAGGGCGCCGCGAGCCCTCGTCCAACTACACGGACGGCCGCACACCCCGCGCGCCCCGCATCGAAGGTGTGGGTATCACCTCGACCTATTGGGAGTGCCGGCTGGCAATGGGGCCAGCCGGCCGGGATGGGAAGGAGAAGAAGATGTGGATGACGAAGCGAATCGACGTGGCGCAGTACGAGCGCGCGCTCGTGTACCGGGATCGCAACCTGGAGCGCGTTCTGGGCCCGGGTGTGCATCGCGTACGGAGCCGGAAGTTGGGCGTGCAGACGTACAACGTCAGCGTGCCCGAGCTCACGCCGCAACGTGCGCGTCGAGCTCGCGGAGCTGCGTCTGCAGTCCCTGGAAGTGGCGGGTCAGGAAATCCTGACGCGCCACAAGGTCTCCCTGCGGTTGAACCTGACCGCGTTGTGGCAGGTGACTGACGCCGTGAAGGCGCGTTCGGCAGTGAGCAATGCCGCGGAATACGTCTACAAGGAGCTGCAGCTGGCACTGCGCGAAGCGGTGGGTTCGCGCACTCTCGACGAGCTGCTCACCGATAAGGGCGCCATCGACCGCGAAGTCGCCGCCTCGGCGGCGAAGCTCGAGGGCGGTGGCCTCGCGGTGCGCTCGGTGGGTGTGAAGGACGTGATCCTGCCGGGCGAGATGAAGACCATCCTCAACCAGGTGGTCGAGGCGGAGAAGGTGGCTCAGGCCAACCTGATCCGTCGCCGCGAGGAAACGGCCGCGACGCGTTCGTTGCTGAACACGGCGCGCCTCATGGAAGAGAACCCGACGCTGATGCGTCTGAAGGAAATGGAGACGCTGGAGAAGGTTATGGAGAAGGCGGGTTCGCTCACCGTCTACAACGGCCTCGAAGGCTTGATGAAGAACATGGTGCCGAAGCTGGCGCCTTAGGTGGATATATGGAGAAGAACTACGAAACGATGGACGTCGAGGGCGGCCGGCACGTGAAGATGTGGACGCGCGGCGTGCCCGTGGACGAGTCGGCCAAGGCGCAGCTCGCGAACATCGCGCGCATGCCCTTCGTGCACTCGCACCTGGCCGTGATGCCGGACGTGCACCTGGGCAAGGGCGCGACGGTGGGCTCGGTGATCGCGACGCAAGGCGCGATCATCCCGGCTGCGGTCGGTGTCGACATTGGCTGCGGCATGATGGCCGTGCAGACCACGCTGAAGGCGAAGGATCTGCCGGAGTCGCTGGCGGAGCTGCGTTCGCGCATCGAGCGTGCCGTGCCGCACGGCGCGTCCAAGGTGCGCGGCCGTTACGACCGCGGTTCCTGGGGCACCACGCCGGACTCGGTGCGCACGCGCTGGGGAAAGCTGGCCGAGCGGCACGAGCGCATCGTCGCGAAGTATCCGCGCCTGAAGAACAAGGAGCCGCACAAGCAGCTCGGAACACTGGGTGGCGGCAACCACTTCATCGAGGTCTGCCTCGACACCGAGCAGACCGTGTGGGTGATGTTGCACTCGGGTTCGCGCGGCATCGGCAACATGATCGGCCAGCTGTTCATCGAGCTGGCACGCAAGGACATGAAGAAGCACTTCATCAACTTGCCGGACCAGGA
The DNA here is from genome assembly GCA_035279135.1 of Steroidobacteraceae bacterium. Taxonomy (GTDB): domain Bacteria; phylum Pseudomonadota; class Gammaproteobacteria; order Steroidobacterales; family Steroidobacteraceae; genus CADEED01. Next base: position 7,558 of record DATEII010000060.1, on the reverse strand, counting down.
CCTCGCGTACCTGGTCGAGGGAACGGAGCACTTCGACGACTATCTCGAAGCCATGACCTGGGCCCAGGATTACGCGGCCGAGAACCGCCGTTCGATGATGGACGCGGTGCTGCGCGTGATGCGTGCGGAGTTGCCTCCGTTCCAGCTGGGGCAGGTGGCGGTGAACTGCCACCACAACTACTGCACGCACGAGGTGCACTTCGGAGAGGACCTCATCGTGACCCGCAAGGGCGCGGTGAGCGCGAAGAAGGGCGAGCTCGGCATCATCCCGGGATCGATGGGTGCGCGCTCGTACATCGTGCGCGGGCTCGGAAATCCCGAGAGCTTCGAGAGCTGCAGCCACGGCGCGGGTCGCGTGATGTCGCGCACCGCGGCGCAGAAGCGCTTCACCGTCGAGGACCACAAGGCCGCGACGGAAGGCGTCGAGTGCCGCAAGGACGAGGGTGTCATCGACGAAACGCCGGCCGCGTACAAGGACATCGACGCGGTGATGGCGGCGCAGCGCGACCTGGTCGAGGTCGCGTACACCCTGAAGCAGGTACTCTGCGTGAAAGGGTGAGGAAGACCCGGGAAGGCGGACCACGCAAGTGGCCCGCCTTTCTTTTTTGGGGCAGGGAGTAGACTGGCCGCGTGAAGAAATTCGCCTGGCTGTGTTGTGCGCTCTGGCTCGTGGCGGCACGCGCGGAAGAAGCCGCCGTCCTCCTCGTGCCCGACCGCGTATTCGACGGCACCGCCATGCATCGCGGCTGGCAGGTGCTCGTGCGGGGCGAGCGCATCCTCGCGGCCGGTGCGAAGGTCGACGTGCCCGCGGACGCACGCCGCATCGACCTTGCGGGAATGACGTTGCTGCCCGGTCTCATCGAAGGCCACGGACATCTTTTCCTGCATCCTTACAACGAGACCAGCTGGGACGACCAGGTCCTGCACGAATCGCTGGCGTTGCGCACCGCCCGCGCGGTGAACCATGCGCGCTCCACCTTGTTAGCCGGCTTCACCACCGAGCGCGATCTCGGCACGGAAGGCGCGGGTTACGCCGACGTGGGGCTCAAGGCCGCGATAGACCAGGGCATCGTGCCGGGTCCGAGAATGCTGGTCGCCACGCGTGCGATCGTGGCGACTGGAGCTTATGGGCCCAAGGGATTCGAGCCTGGCGTCGAGGTGCCGCAAGGCGCCGAGGAAGCGAGCGGTGAAGGTGTCGTGCTGGCCGTGCGCCGGCAGATCGCGGCCGGTGCCGACCTGATCAAGCTGTACGCCGACTATCGCTGGCGTCCCGGAGAGGAAAGCCGGCCCACGTTCTCCGAAGCCGAGCTGCGTGCCGCGACGCAGGCGGCGCACGATGCCGGCCGTCCCGTGGCCGTGCATGCGAGCACGGCGGAGGGCATGCGCCGCGCCATCGCGGCCGGTGCCGACACCATCGAGCATGGCTACGGCGGCACGCCCGAGATTTTTCGCGCCATGCACGACAAGGGCATCGTGTTGTGCCCGACGCTCGCGGCCGGCGATGCCATCGCGCGTTACCGCGGCTGGAACGGACAGTCGCCCGTGCCAGCGGCGCTCGGGCAGGAGCGCAAGGCGTTCGCCGCCGCGCGTACCGCCAAGGTGCTCCTGTGCGCAGGAGGCGACGTCGGCGTCTTCGCGCACGGCGACAACGCGCGCGAGCTCGAGCTCATGAACGAGCTCGGCATGCCCGCACTCGAGGTGCTGGCCGCGGCGACCTCGGTGAATGCGCGGGCATTCCACATCGACGACAAGGTGGGCGCCATCCGCGCCGGGTTGTTGGCTGATCTCGTGGCGCTGCGCGGCGATCCGGGTGAAGACATCCACGCGCTTCGCCAGGTGAGCCTGGTCATGAAGGGAGGCGTGCTCGTCAGGGCGCCCTGACGTACGCGGGTTCGTCAGCCGAACACCGCCCTCGAATCGAACACCGGCCCATCCACGCACACGCGCTTCATCGCGGGGCCGTCGGGGGTCGCCACCTTCACGGTACAGCCGGCGCAGCCGCCGACCGCGCAGGCCATGAACTCTTCGAGTGACACCTGGCAGGGCACGTCGTGTTTCGCCGCCACCTTGGCCATCGCCTCGAGCATGGGCGTGGGGCCGCAGGTGAACACTTCGACCTCGAGCTTCGCGGCGGCATCGAGTGAGCCTAACCACTCGTCCGCGAGTTGGGTCACGAAGCCGTCATAGCAGCCGGGGAAACCCGCTTTGGACGCGAGCCGGCTGGGCACGCTCCAGCCGTCGAGCAGCGGATGCGCGGCGATGCTGCCCGCGGGCATGCCCGGTACCAGGATGGTCGAAGGCCGAGCCTTGAAGGGAAACGGAATTTCCGAGCCCATGAGTACCAGCGGCTGCCATGGTTTGTCGGGCTGCTCGAGCATCCATTCGGCGAGGAAGATCATGGGCGGGATGCCGACGCCACCGCCCACCAGCAAAGCTCGCGGCTTCTTCGGATCCGGCCGGAACGGATGGCCGATGGGGCCCAGCACGCTGATGTCGTCGCCGGCGTGACGGCGGCTCAGCGCGCGCAATCCTGGGCCGACGATCTTGTAGAGAATCTCGATCCAGCCTTCCTTCGCATCGACGCGCTGGATCGACAGCGGTCGCCGCATGGGTACGTCCGGATCGCAGGTCAGATGCACGAAGCTGCCGGGCAGCGCGTGTGCCGCGCACTTCGGTGCGGCGATGCGCAGGACGAACTGCTCGCCCGGCCAGGTCTCCTGCGAGATGACCTTGCCGTCTTCGAGATGGATGCTGCCGCGATGCGCGGGATGGACGCCGGCGCTGCGACCTGCTTCGTCCTGGGGCAGGGCGCTCACTTGCGTCCCTCGATCACGGCCTCGAGCACCGCCATGCGCACGGCGACACCATTGCGCACCTGCTCGCGAATCACGGACTGCGAGCCATCGGCGACGTCCGAGGCGATCTCGATACCACGGTTCATGGGCTGCGGATGCATGACGATGGCATCGGGCTTCGCCTTCGCGAGGCGTTCGGACGAGAGGCCGAACTTCGCGAAGTAACGGTCGGCATCCGGGATCTGCGCCGTGGCCATGCGCTCCTTCTGGATGCGCAGCATCATCACCACGTCGACGCCGGCGATGCCGCCGTCCAGTGACGTGAATCGCTCGCAGTTGCCGAACTCGCCCGTGTCGGGCATGAGCGCCTTGGGCGCAACGATGCGGATCTCGCCCACGCCGAGCGTGGTCAGTACATGCCATGCAGAGCGCGCCACGCGCGAGTGTTTGATGTCGCCGACGATGGCGACCTTCAGGCCGTCGAACTTCTGCTTGTGCTGCAGGATGGTCAGCGCGTCGAGCAGGCCCTGCGTCGGGTGCGAGACGTGGGCTTCACCGGCCGAGAGCACGCTCACGTGCGGCTGGACGTGCGAGGCCACCAGGTCTGGTACGCCGGATTCGGCATCGCGGATCACGAACACGTCCACGTGGCAGGCTTCGAGCGTGTAGATGGTGTCGAGCATGCTCTCGCCCTTCACGCGCGACGACAGCTGCACCTCGAGGTTCACCACGTCGGCGCCGAGGCGCTTGGCCGCGAGCTCGAACGACACGCGCGTGCGTGTGGAGGGTTCGGTGAACATGTTGGCGACGGTGATGCCGGCCAGGCTCTTCTTCTGCACTGGCGGTTCACCCACCGGCTTGGCGAACTTCTGGGCGCGGGTCAGCAGCGCCTCTATTTGTTGGCGCGAGAGGCCCTCGAGGGTCAGCAGGTGGCGCAGGGAACCGTTGGAGCGCGTTTGTTCTGTCATGAGCTCGTCGTTTGTTGTTCGAACCAGCGTTCCAGGATCACCGCGGCCGCGGCCGCATCGACGTCCTCCGCGGTCACTCGTCGCTTCTTGAGACCGCTGGCGCGCGCCGCGCGCAGGCGCTCCTCGGCATCCTGCGAGGACCAGCGTTCATCGACGAGGTCGACGGGCAAGGAGCTGCGTTGGCGGAGCTCGGCGGCGAAGCGGCGGGCGGTCTCGGTGAGGGGACTGGCGCTGCCGTCGGCATTATAGGGCTCGCCGACTGCGATTCGCGCGGGCCGCACGTCGTCGAGGAGGCGTTGCAGGGCCTTCCAGTCGGGACCCGCGGGACCATTGCCGATCGCGCCTCGCGGTCGGGCGGCTCGCGTCAGCGTGTCACCGCTGGCGATACCAATTCTTTTGAGCCCGAAATCGAGTGCGAGGACGGTCGCTGCCCGATCAGGCATGACCGGAGAACGAGGTGAGCTGGCCGGCTTCCACGCCGAGCAGCCGGAGCGAGGCGAGCCAGCGCTCCTCGTAGGGCAGGTCGAAGATCACGCTCTCATCCGCGGGCACCGACAGCCAGGAGTTGTCGAGCATCTCTTTTTCGAGCTGCCCGGCTTCCCAGCCGGCATAACCGAGCGCGATGAAGGCCTTTTCCGGCCCGGTGCCCGTGGCCATGGCGGCCAGCACGTCGCGCGAGGTGGTGACCTGGATGGCGTCGGAGATGCGGTGCGTCGAATCCCATTCACCCCCCGGACGATGCAGCACGAAGCCGCGGTCCTGGTGCACGGGGCCTCCGCGCAGCACCGGCAGATCGGCCGCCCGGCGGTCGGTGGGTTCGATCTTCATCTGCTCGAAAACTTCGCTGAGCGTCATCGAGAGCGGACGGTTCAGCACGATGCCGAGCGCGCCTTTCTCACCGTGCTCGCAGATCAGCGAGACGGTCTGCGCGAAGTTCGGATCGGTGAGCTGGGGCATCGCGATCAGCAGGTGGTTCGACAGACTCGTGACGCCGGAAGCCATATGCGGCGCAGTCTACTGTGAATCCGCGGGCGCGGTAACCGTGCCTCGTCTGACGCTGCCGCCCGCGAATTCCCACCCGTAGGTGAAACGCAACAGGCGGTACTTGTCGGCGAGCTCCCTGGGGAAAGGATCGAACGGACTCGCCAGCTTGAGGATGTCGACTGCGGCCTGGTCCAGCTTGGACGAGCCGCTCGAATGAATGATGGACGCGGATTGCAGCGTGCCGTCGGCCAGGATGATCACCTCGACATCGGGATTGCGCGTTCCAGGCGCACGCCAGGCCGCTTGAGGAAAGTTCATGGTGCCGAGCCGCTCGATCTTCGTCCGCCAGGCCACGAGATACGGCGCCACGAGCGCCTCGCGCGTGTCGGGAGTGACCCACAATTCGTCGCGCTGCGGACCGCGGATCTTCTGCTCGTCGGCATCGTCGACACCGAGCTTGTCGCGTTCGCTGTTGCCCTCGGCCTGCACCGGCACTTCGGGCCGGTCGACCAGGCTCGCGGGCGGGGAGAAGTACAGGATCTCCGGCATGGCGGCGCTGGTAGTTAGCACGCGGCCGTCGGCCACGGCCATCAGCGCGCCGGCATCGTCGAGCAATGCGGAGCCGTCGACGCGCCCGTTGTTGCTGGAATATTCGGCGGCGGCCCGCGGGCTGCGCGCCTCGGCCGGATCGGTGGTATTGCCCGAGCCGAGCTGCGTTCGCTGCGCGAGATAGGTGGCGTTGTCGTTGCGGCGTGCCTCGGGCACGTCCTCGGAGACGATGAGCACCTCGAGACCGGGCGCGCCCTGGCCCTCGTGCTTCACGCTGCCGAAAGTGACGCCGACGATGATGACGCCATGCACCAGCGCGGCCATGAACACGGTGGTGGTGAGCCGGTCCCGGGACTGCGGCAGACCCTCACGCAATTGCAGCGCGCGTGCGCTCATCGCTACTTCTTGGCCCCCAGTCGGCGTTCGAATGCGGCAATTACCATATCTCCAATATTGAGCCCGAATTGCTGGTCGAGTTCACGGATTCCTGTCGGACTCGTGACGTTGATCTCGGTCACGAAGCCACCGATCACGTCGATGCCCACGAAGATCATGCCGCGCTCGGCGAGCACCGGGCCGATTTCCGCCGCGAGCCAGCGATCACGCTCGGTGAGCTCGCGGCCGACTCCCTTGGCGCCGGCCGCCAGGTTGCCGCGGTTGTCGGTGGGCAGCGGAATCCGGGCGAGTGCGTAGGGGACTGGCTCGCCGTCGATCAGCAACACGCGCGAGTCCCCGGTCGCCGCGATTTCCGGCAGGTAGCGCTGCGCGATGGCGAAGCGCTGCCCGTAGTCGGTCAGCGTCTCGATGATGACGGGCAGGTTCTTGTCGCCGGTTTCGGTGACGAAGATGGACTTGCCGCCCATGCCATCGAGCGGCTTCACGACGATCTTGCCGTGCTCGGCCGCGAACGCCTTGATGTCCGACGGCGCGCGCGTGATCAGCGTGGGCGCACAGCATTGGGGGAACCAGGCCGTGTACACCTTCTCGTTCATGTCGCGCAGGCCCTGCGGCTTGTTTGCCACCAGGGCGCCCTGCAGCTCGGCCCGCTCGAGGATGTACGTGCTGTAGATGTACTCGGCGTCGAACGGCGGGTCCTTGCGCATGAACACGCAGTCGAATTCGCCGAGTTTGCAGACCTGCTTGTCGCCGAGCTCGAACCACTTCTGGGAATCGTCGTGGACCTTCAGCGGACGCCCGTGGCCGAGCGCCACGCCATCGCGCAGGAACAGGTCCGACTGCTCGAAGTAGGTGAGCTTCCAGCCACGAGCCGACGCCGCAAGCAACATGGCAAGTGTGGAGTCCTTCGCAAATTTGATCTTCGCGATCGGGTCCATCACGACCGCAAGACTCAGGGCTTTTGCCATCACCAACTCCAAGCTCAAAAACGTGACGTGGCCGGCATAGCCGGGGGTATTCCTATATGTTAAAACGCCTTCAGCTTGCCGTTCCGGATCGCATTTTCATAGCGGACGGAGCGAGCTTTTTTGTTTGTCCAGGCGAGGTTTGCGTGTGAACGACACCAGCTCCCACCTCAAGGGTCTGAAGGTTCTCGTCATCGATGACAGCAAGACCATCCGCAAGACGGCGGAGACATTGCTGGCCAAGGAAGGTTGTGAGGTCTACACCGCGGTGGACGGGTTCGACGCCCTCGCCAAGGTGGCCGACTACACGCCCGACATCGTGTTCGTCGACATCATGATGCCGCGTCTCGACGGGTACCAGACCTGTTCGCTGATCAAGCACAACAAGGTTTTCAAATCTATTCCGGTCATCATGCTGTCCTCGAAGGACGGGCTGTTCGATCGAGCGCGCGGGCGCATCGTGGGATCGGAGTACTACCTCACGAAGCCTTTCACGAAAGACGAACTGCTTTCCGCCATCGAGACGCACGTCGCGGCGAGGTAGATATGGCTCTCATCCTGATCGTGGACGACTCTCCGACCGAAGTGCACGTCATGAAGAAGGCGCTCGAGAAGTCTGGCTACCAGACTGCGACCGCCAATGACGGCGCCGAGGGCGTGCGCATGGCACGCGAGATGACTCCGGATCTCATCTTCATGGATGTGGTGATGCCGGGCGTGAATGGCTACCAGGCCACGCGCACGCTGTCGAACGATCCGAAGACCCGCACCATTCCCATCATCATGGTGACGTCGAAGGGCCAGGAAACCGACAAGATCTGGGGATTGCGCCAGGGCGCGGTCGACTACATGGTCAAGCCCGTCGCGCCCGACCAGCTCGTGGCGAAGGCGCAGGCCACAC
>DATEII010000059.1:0-14283 GCA_035279135.1 Steroidobacteraceae bacterium | reverse complement strand
GGCGAAGCCGCGCGTCGCATCGGGCGGATAGGTGGTGATGTCGTCGGATTCAAAATGCGATTTGCCGACCACGAGATCCACCTGCGGCAGGTGACCTCCGAAGGCCACGCGCACGTCGTCGCGCGCGATGTCGGCACCGAGGCGGCTCGAGGTGAGCGCGAGGTTCTGCTCCATCGACGCCTCGACCCACTTCTGCGCGTCCGACGGCTCGGGCATCTGCAGCGGCATGGTGGCGCGCGGGGTCGCGAGCACGGCGTACTGCATGTCGGTGATCTCGCGCAGGAACTCCTGCGCGGTGGCGAGCTGACGCTTCGCGGCGATCAGGTCGGCCGCGGCAGTGTCACGCGCGGCGCGGGCTTCCTGCACGTCGGTGATGGCGATCAAACCCACTTCGAAGCGCTTGTCGGCCTGCTCGAGCTGACGCGAGATGGCCTCGAGCGAGGCCTGCTGGGCCTGGACATTGTCCTGGGCGGCGAGGACGTCGAAGTAGCGCGTGGCCACGCGGATCGCGAGATCCTGCTGGGCGACGCCGTAATCGGCGTCCGCCTGTGCCACCACCTTGCCCGCCTGCTTGAGGCCGACGAGTTGTCCCCAGTTGAAGATGCTCTGGTTGAGCTGCAGCGACCACTGCTCGGTCTCGGGCGAGGAGGTGCCCACGTTGGCAAACGGCTGGATGATCACGCCACGCGTCGCGGGATCCGGATTCGGATCAGCCGGGTCGGGGATCAGCTGCGACCGGCGGATGTCGCTGTCCGTGTCCTCCTTGCCCTTCGACCAACGGCCTCCGATCTGCGGCAGGTACAGCGCCCACGCCTGCGGTCTGGCCTCGCGGGTCGCCTTGCGGGTGTACTCGGCTTCCCGAACCAACGGGTCGTTGACGACGGCTTGATCGAAAATGGTGAGGAGGTCTTCGCTATAGGCACTGATGGAGACCAGGCATCCCAGCCCCAGGGCGAGTAAACGGCGCATTAATAAGAGTCCTCTTTAGTGTTGTAGTTCACTATATCACCTGCCCTTGGGGCAAAGGCAATCTCTCAATCGAGTCACCTTAGACGTTTCAGTACTGCGGGACGGTTGCATCCACCAACTCACTCCAGGCTGCGATTCCGCCCGAAAGGTTGGCGACGTTGCCGAATCCCTGGCTCGCCAGGAACTGTGCGACCCGCATGGACCGGCCGCCCGCATGGCACATGACGATGGTCTCCGCGTCCCGCGAAAACTCGCCGAGACGGGCGGGGACCTGGCTCATGGGCACATGTACGACGTCCGGAATCCGCGCAAGTTGCAGTTCCCAGTCTTCCCGGACGTCCAGCACGAGGGGTTTTTCGCCCCGGTCGCGGCGCGCCTTCAGCTCCTGGACCGTGATTTCCCGAATGGTCATTCCCGGCATGGTCAGAACTGGAACGGCTCGGGCCGCGGCGCATGGTCCAGCGGGTCGATGACGGTTTCGAACAGCCCGAGGCTGTCCCATTTCTCGGCGTCGGTACGGGTCACGAGCAAGGCCTCCTGCGGCGCGGCGCTGCCGACCACGACGAACAGCCGGCCACCCACTGCCAACGCGCGGGCGAAGCGTTCGTCGTACAAAGGCAGCGCTCCACATACCGCAATGAGCGCATAGTCGTTGCCGGTATCCAAGTTGAAAGTGTCACCCGTGACCACCTCGACCTGCCCGAACCCGGCCCGCTTGAGATTCCGCCGGGCGGCCTCGGCCAGCTCGGGCACGATTTCGATGGCGCGGACACTCGCACCCATCGTCGACAGGCAGGCGGGGACGAAACCGGTGCCGCATCCGACCACGAGCGCGCGCATGCCGGGCGCCGGCAGCAGCGCCTGGAGGAGGCGTCCGACGATGTTCGGCGGCAGCATGTGCTGACCGGGGGCGATCGGAATGTTGGTATCCGCAAACGCAAGCCCGGCGAATCGCTCGGGCACGAAAAATTCGCGCGGGGTACGACGCATGGCATCGAGTACGCGCTCGTCGAGTACGTCCCACGCGCGTACTTGCTGGCCGACCATCTGGGCACGCGCGAACTCTGTCTGCATGAAATTCTCCGGCAATGGGATGCTACTTATTCTGCCCGAAACCGCTTCCCGATTCGTATCCATTCGTCGCGGAACCAGTCGGCACATCGCTTATCTTTATGGTTAATGTCGAATGGCGACTTGCGGCGCTCGGCTATTCTGCGGCCGTGCATGGATGCTCCGCAGCATTCGATGCACTAATAACAACAGGACCAGGCTGGGGATGTCGATTCTTGGGTTGATCTGCGTGCTGCTCGCGTTGGTCGCGACGCTGCTGTTCGTGCTGTTCCTCTTCCAGCGGCGCGATCTGCGCGCGGTCTCGCAGTTGTCATTGACCGTGCAGCGCGCGATCAGCGGCGAGCGGTTGCCGTCACGCATCGAGCTCGAGCAGCAGTTCGAGGGACAACTCGACGTGCAGGCCATCGGCGTGTCCGTCAACCAGCTGTTGTCGCGCGCCGCGCGCACCGCGGGGCGCGAGAAGTCCGGCCCGAAACTCTTCACCGAGCTCGGCGAGCGCATCCACGAAGCGGTGCTCGTGCATCGCGAAGTCATCCTGTATGCGAACAGCCAGTTCGCGAGCTTCGTCGGTGTGGATCGGGTCGACCTCATCGACCGCAGGCTCTCGGACCTGGTGGCGCCCGAATATGCCGACCTGGTCGCCGAGAACCTGCGCCGCCGGCTCGCCGGTGCGCATGCGGCCGACCGCTTCGAAGTCGAAATGGTCGGCCTGCAGGGCCAGGTCAGCCTGCTCGAGCTAACTACCGCGCCGATCGAGTTCGAGGGCCAGCAGGCATTGCTGGTGACCGGGGTCGAGGTGATCCCGACGAAGAAACTGCGCGCGCTCGCCAGCGGCAAGATCGACGAGAAGGAAGCCGTGGCGCGCGCCGCCATGGTGGCGCCGCCACTGCCGACGCCACCACCGCCGCCTCCGCCACTGCAGGTGTTCGCGCTGCAGTCGCTGGCCGAGGCCATCGTGGCGACGAACCTCGACGGCCACCTGACCTACCTGAACCCGGCCGCCGAGAAACTCCTCGGCATCGGCCGCGCGCAGGCAATCGGGCGCCAGCTCGAGGAAATCGTCGGCCTCGTCGACCAGAACGACCGCAAGCTGCTCGCCGACCCGGTTCGCGAAGCGCTCGGTGGCGCCGACGGCAGCCCACACAATCTCTCACGTCGCGCCGTGCTGCTCGGCAAGGCCTCGGGGGAGGAACGCGCCATCGAGCTCGCCGCCTCGCCAATCCGCGACCAGGCGGGCGAGGTCACCGGCGCGGTGGTGCTGATGCACGACGTGACCGAGCTGCGCGGCCTGCACCGGCAGATGTCGTACCAGGCGACCCACGACGCGCTCACGGGGCTCGTGAACCGGCGCGAATTCGAGCGGCGCATGGAAGAGGCGGCGGACATCGCGCGGCGCGGCGAAGCCACGCACATGTTGTGCTACCTCGATCTCGACCGCTTCAAGATCGTCAACGATTCCAGCGGCCACCTCGCGGGCGATTCGATGCTCCGCGATGTCGCCAAGCTGCTGCGCGAAGCGGTGCGCGATTCGGACACGGTGGCGCGGCTCGGCGGCGATGAGTTCGGCATGCTGCTCGTGGGCTGTCCGCTCGACAAGGCGCGCCAGATCGCCGACGACGTGTGCCGCTCCGTGGCCCAGTACCAGTTCGTGTGGCACGACCGCGTCTTCAACATTGGCGTCTCGGTGGGGCTCATCGAAATCGGCCGCGAAGCCGGCACGGTCGAGCAGCTGCTCGCGGCCGCGGACTCGGCCTGTTACGTCGCAAAGAAAGAAGGTGCGGGGCGCGTCTCGGTGTACTCGGCGCGCGACGAGGCACTGGCGCGCAACAGCGGCGAAATCGAGTGGCTGCAGAAACTGCAGGGCGCCATCAAGGAAGAGCGCTTCGCCTTGTACTACCAGCCCATCGTGGCCGCGTATGGCGGCGACAGCGAGGGTCCCTCGATGGAAGTACTGCTGCGCATGCTCGACGAGAGCGGCCAGGAAATTCCGCCCGGGGACTTCGTGCCCTCGGCGGAACGATTCCGGTTGATGGCGTCGGTCGATCGCTGGGTGGTACAGACCACGCTCCAGGCGCTGTCGCGCAACGCGTTCCAGCTGGCGCGCGATCGCAGCGTCGCGATCAACATTTCCGGCCAGACGCTCGGCGATCCGCAGTTCCTCGAGTTCGTGGTGGAATTGCTGGACAGCACCGGCGTGTCGCCCGAACAGGTGTGCTTCGAGATTGCGGAAAGCGCTGTGATCAGCAACCTCGAGCACGCACGCCGTTTCGTCGGCGTGCTGCACGGCATGGGCTGCAAGTTCACGATCGACGATTTCGGCTCGGGCGTGGGCTCGTTCTCCAGCCTCAAGAACCTCGAGCTGGATTACCTGAAGCTCGACGGCTCGTTCATGCGCAACCTCGGGCGCGACTCGGTCAACCAGACCATGGTGACCGCCATGATCAAGCTCGCGCGCACGCTCAATTTCAAGATCATCGCCGAGCAGGTCGAAGACAGCGCGGCGCTCGACGCGGCCCGCAAGATGGGGGTCGACTACGTACAAGGTTTCGTGATCGCCCGGCCAGCGCGACTGGCCACGGCGGCCTGACAAAAAAGATCCGGGGATAGAAATGCCAATCCAGCAAACTCTGAGCCTTGCGCCCTGCCGTTTCCGCGGCGCGCATCCCACCGTCGCCCGTCCCGCCTCCCGGACACCGCTGGCGCGCGTCCAACACGAACGCTGCGGCGCGATGTGCGCGGCCACGCGACGTGGCCTGCGCGCGAGCAGCCGTCCACGGCTGCGCGATACGCGTTATCGCCGCCCGGCGTCGAAGATCGCGCCGCCGCGCCGCACGTCCTGAAGTGCCGGTCCGGTATGCGACCGGCGCGACAACAAGTGGTGGGAGCCGCCCGCCGTGACGCGCCATCTTTGACTTGAGCCGCGCAGGCGCATAGCGTTCGGCGCCATGAAACGCGTCACGGGCATCGGCGGCATCTTCATCAAGTCGGCAGACCCCGCGCGCTTGCGCGAGTGGTACCAGAAACATCTCGGCATTGCGGTGGAAGCCTGGGGCGGCACCGCGTTCCAGTGGGCCGGTCCCCACAATCCCGACGGCCACGGCACCACGGTGTGGAACGTCTTCGAGGCCGGGTCGAACTACTTCCACCCGAGCGGCGCGCCGTTCATGGTGAACTATCGCGTCGCCGACCTGCGCGCGCTGATCGCCGCGCTGCGCGCCGAGGGCTGCCAGGTCGACGACAAGGTGGATGAATCCGAGTACGGCAAGTTCGGCTGGGTCGTCGATCCCGACGGCAACAAGATCGAGCTCTGGGAACCGCCGGAGGGCGGGTGACCGCCGCGCAGGCAGGCGCGCCCGTGTTCGCCGGGTCGATCCCGGAGATCTACGACAAGTACCTCGTGCCGCTGATCTTCGAGCCCTATGCGATCGACCTGGCGCAGCGGCTGGTCTCGCTGCCGCTCACCAATGTGCTCGAGATCGCCTGCGGCACCGGCGCCGTCACGCGTCGCCTGGCGATGACGCTGTCGCAAGACGTGTTCATCATCGCCACCGATCTCAGCCAGCCGATGTTGAATTACGCCTCTTCCATCGGCACGAGCCGCCCGGTGGAATGGCGCCAGGCCGACGCGCTTCAACTCCCGTTCGACAAGGCCAGCTTCGACGCCGTGGTCTGCCAGTTCGGCGTGATGTTCTTCCCGGACAAGGTGCGCGCGTATGCGGAGGTGCGCCGGGTGTTGCGCAGGGGCGGCGTGTTCCTGTTCAACACCTGGGATCGGATCGCGGACAACGAATTCCCCGACCTGGTGCACCAGACCCTGGCCGCCGAGTTTCCGGACGACAATCCGAGCTTCATCGATCGCGTGCCACACGGCTATCACGACATTGAAACGATCCGGCGCGATCTTTCGTCGGGTGGCTTTTCGGAACAACCCGGGATCCAGACGGTCGCGGCGCGCAGCCGTGCCGCGTCGGCGCGCATTCCCGCCGTGGCGTTTTGCCAGGGCACGCCGATCCGCAACGAAATCGAAGCCCGCGATGCCGCACGCCTGAATGCCGTGACCTCGGCGGCGGAGGCGGCGCTTGCCGCGCGATTCGGCCACGCTGCGGTTGACGGCAAGATCCAGGCGCACGTGGTCAGCGTCACCGCCTGAAATTCACAGCTGTGCGCGCACGCGCTCGTCGATCCAGCTCTCCGTGGGCCGGCCACTCCAGCGTTGCGCGACGCGACCGTCGCGCGAGATCAGGTAGCTCAATGGATAGAACTTGCCCGCATCGTAGAAGTCCGCCGCGTGGTCGAGCCTGCCCTGGACGCCATCGAAGCGGTTCCGCTGCAGGAATGGCGTGAGCACTTCGGGTTCTTCCAGCGAGACATACAGCACCACCAGTCCGCGGTCCGCGTACTGGCGCTGCAGCCGCGACAACATGGGCATCTCGCGGCGGCACGGGGCGCACCAGGTCGCCCAGAAGTTGAGCAGCACCACGCGGCCGCGGAATTCGGCGAGCTCGCGCTTCGCGCCGAGATCATCGTAGTAGCTGAGCTCGGGAGCCGGTGTGCCGAGCGTCGGCATCAGCATGGCGAGCGGCGTGGAGCGGCCATCGGAGCGCGCCAATACCGCGGCCAGCATGACGATGCCTGCCAGCAGCGCCGGCAGGCCAAAGCGCAGCTTGCGCGGCGCCGGTCGATGCAGCCACCACGTTGCGCCGGACAACAGCAGGAACAACGCGGCGTAGAAACTCGGCGAACGAAACCACAAGTGCTCGGGACCGAGCCGCCCGGTGAATTGCGCGAGCGCCAGCAAGGTCGCCGTGCCCAGCCCCGCGGCTAGGGCCACCCAGCCGTACAGGCGCGCGCGGGTGCGGAGCAGGGCGAGGCCCACGAGCATCGCGGCTGCCGCCACCGCGAGGATCACCCAGAGTTCCGAGGCCGTCGCACGCATGCGGCGATTCTCGTCCAACTCCGGGCCCGCGGCGCGCCGCGGGCATGGCGCGTGGCCTTCAACTCGCGTCGGAGGTTTCCGACGCGTGCATTCAGTGCCGGGTGCTCTTGATCACGTAGTAACGGAATCCGGGACGTGTCTCGCGCACCCAGTGCGGGGTGTTGCGCGGCACCGTGAGCACCACGCCCTTCTCGAGTAGATAGTCCGTGCCGCCCGCGATGCCACTGCCGCGGATCTCGCCGGGCGAGGTTTCCCTGGGGTCGACCATCGTGCCGCCGACCACGATGGTCGCCTGGCCGTCGATGACCACGAAGATGTCCGTGTCGGCGGCGTGCACCTCGGACTGGCCCGGCTTGTCGCGGCGGCTGGCCATGACCTTGAAGTCGGCTTCTTCGAGCAGCACCGAGCCTGTTTCACCGCGGGCACGCGCCGCGTCCACTTCGGCGGGCTTGAAGTAGCGCGGCGTGGGGGGCGGGTCGGCGGCGAGAGCCGCGGCGGCGATGGGCAACAGGAATGCGAGGGACCAGTGCTTGATCATGAGGACTCCGGTTGGGGTATTCGGGCGCGCGAGCAGGTTCGGCCTGCGGCGGCCGGGCGGATGTCAGCCCGATTGTGGATTCTGGGCGCGCGAGATTCCCAGCTTCTTCATGCGATGGCGCAGCGTGGCCGGCTTCATGCCGAGTCGCAGGGCCGCACCCGAATTGCCCTCGATGACCCAGCGCGTGGCATTCAGCACGCGCAGGATGTGCTCGCGCTGCACGGCATGCAGGCCGGTGTTGAGCGTGTCATCGAGGTCGATGGTGCCGGAGAACGTGTTGCGCGTGCCGGTACTATCTACCGCGGCCGCGGCGATGAGGGCCGCGCGTTCGGCCGGTGAGCCGACGATGAAGTCCACCGAGATCTTGAGCACCGGCGCGTGCTGTGCGATGAGCGCGCGCTCGACCAGGTGCATGAGCTCGCGCACGTTGCCAGGCCACGAATAACGCATCAGGCCCGCGAGCGTGTCCGGATCCACGTGGTCGACGCGCCGCCCGAGCCGCCGCGCATGGGTCTGCACGCACAGTTGCACCAGCGGCGGGATGTCCTCCACGCGCGTGCGCAGCGGCGGGATGTCGACGAGGAAGGTCGCAAAGCGACGGTACAGGTCTTCGCGGAACTCGCCTTCGCGCACGGCCAGCGCGAGGTCGCGGTTGGACGTCGCGATCAGGCGTATGTCCGGTCCGCCGGCTTCGCGCCGCTCGCCGGTGGCCGCCAGCGCGTATTCGAGCCGCGACTGCATGTCCGAGGACAACGCGCCGATTTCATCGACGAACAAAGTGCCGCCGCTGGTGAGCCCGGCGATCTGCGCCAGCATGCCGAGTTCGGCGTCGATGGCGAGCGAGGTGCAGTCGAGGCGCGTGAACGGGCGCTGCGCACGCGCGCTCGCCGCATGGATGGCGCGCGCGACCAGCTCCTTGCCGGTGCCGGGTTCACCGCTCACGAGCACGGACGCACTGGTGGTCGCGAGTCGCCGGATGTCCTCGAGTATGCGGCGATGCGCGGCACTCTGGCCGACCATGGACTGCACGTCGTGCAGGGCGTCGATCTCCGCGCGCAACTGGCGCTTCTGCGCGCGCAGCACCGCGCGCTCCCGCTTCACGTGCACCAGTCGCAACTCGGCGGCCGCGCGATCGGCCAGCACACTGCTCACCGCGCGCTGCAGCGCACCGAGCTCGATGGCGTGATCGAACCAGGCGCACAGGTGCCCGAGCACCGCGCCGTCCTTGGCTGCCAGCGGGACGCCGAAGTAGGCGCGGCTTCCCGGCGGAGCGCCAGGATAAGTTTCCGGATCGACGGCCAACAACACCTGCTGTCCGTCATATACCCGCGCGCACGGCGTGCCCGCGAGATCGTATTCATGGTTCGGGAGTGAGCCGGAAGGGCACCAGACGGCCAGCGTGCGCGCGCGTCGCGCAGGCGCGGCTTCACACACCGAGGCCTCGCGTGCTCCGAGCGTGGAACCGAGGTGCTCCGCCAGGACGGGGAAGAAATCTTCGCCGCGCGCGCGAGCCAGGCTTGCGGCCAGCAATTCCAGTTGTTCGCCCGGCGGCACGGCAGCCATCGACCGATGCTCTTTCCAATGAGGCGCGAAGTATAGGCGCCCTCGCTACCGGTAGCGACTTTGCGTCAGGAATCCATGCCGCGGCCTGACAACCGGCGATCGACGGAAATGGCACCCGCGCCAAACAGCACGATGACCGCGAGCATGTAGCCCCACAACACGTGCTGGCCGAGCGCGGCTTCGAAACCCTCGCTGCCGAGCACGTGCCAGTAGGAGACGACGGCCATGAGGTTCACCGCCGACAGTCCCAGCGCCGCGGGCCGGGCGAGCAGCCCCGGGATCAGCAGCAGCGGGAACACGAGTTCGCCGAAGGTGCCGGCCACCGCCGCGACCTCGGGTGGCAGCAGCGGTACCTGGTACTCGCTGCGAAACAGCTCCAGGGTCACGTCCCAGGTAGTTAGTTTGAGCCAGCCGGACTTCAGGAACTGCCAGCTCACCCAGAGTCGCGTGCCGAGCAGCAGCGCCGCGCGCAGCGGCTCGAGCATCCGCGCGAATTGCGCCTGTCGGTCCAGAACACCTGCCAGTCCGAACATCGAAACCTCCCGTGTTGTTAGTGCGGCAGACCGGGGCGGGGGCCGGGTTATTTCCACGCGCGCCGGCGCGCGCGCGCCTGGCCCACGATGGCGCTCCCGCAACGCGTGGAGAAGGATTCCCGGTCGCGCAGAATCAAGAACTTAACGGTCAGCCCGATTGATCTGGATTTGTTTGTTGGCTGGTTGCCACGCGGGCCGTCTTGCCGATTGTGTCCGGCGCGTCCCGCGATCGGTCGCGGCGCGAAAAAATGCAGGGGACGACTGCAGCAAAGTGCGCTACTTTCCGCCGCTACTGGCGTGTCGGGAGGCGGAAGCGATGCAACTGTCGCAAATGTGGCGTGAGCATCTGCAAGCGGGTTGTCCGCCGGAAATGCGCGGGGTGAACATCGCCGGAACGGCCGCCCGCGAGCTCGACGCCGAAATCACGGCCTGCGTCAGCGCCTGCGTCACCCACTCGCTCAAGATGGATTCGCGCATCGAGCGCCGGCTGCACGACATCGCCCAGGCGCTCGAGAACGTGCAACCCGTGTCGCCCGAAGTCGCCGCCTACTGCTCCCGCCTCAACAAGCTCGTGAGCGCCGTGCTCGTCAATGCCGGCCCGGTGGCCGAGGTCGCGAACGACGCGGAAGGCGCGAGCACCAGCGACACCGCGCGCATGTCCGTGCGGCCGGGCTTCCGCCGGCGGTAAGGACGCCGTAGCTAGAGAGGTCCGGCACTTTTGGCCGAATCGGGGCCAATCCCCGGTTCGAACTTGAGCGACGTACCGTTCATGCAGTAGCGCTGCCCCGTGGGCCGCGGACCGTCATTGAAGACGTGACCCAGGTGGCCGCCACAGTTCCTGCAGTGAACCTCGACGCGCGTCATTCCATGTGACGAGTCCGTCGAGGTCGCGACCGCGTTCGGCAGCGGGCGGAAAAAGCTGGGCCAGCCCGAACCGCTCTCGTACTTGGTGCTCGATTCGAACAGCGGCTGGCTGCAGGCGGCGCAGTGGTACACACCGGTGCGCTTTTCATAGTTCAGCGGGCTGGTGCCGGCGCGCTCGGTGCCATGCTCGCGCAGCACGCGAAACTGATCGGCGTCGAGCAGCGAGCGCCACTCGGTGTCGGATTTCTCGACAGCAAACTTTTCGCTGGTCATGCGGTGCTCCTTGGGTTTGCCTGATGGGACCGAGTTTGTGGGGATGATATTGCCGGAGGCAAAAGAAAAGGGGATGCGTCGACGACGCACCCCCTTGTGGGAAGACCGGACTCGAGGTCGATCTGTTACAGCAACGGGACCAGCAACAGCGCGACGATGTTGATGATCTTGATGAGCGGGTTGATCGCCGGGCCGGCCGTGTCCTTGTAGGGATCGCCGACCGTGTCACCGGTGACCGACGCCTTGTGGGCCTCGGAACCCTTGCCGCCGAAATTGCCTTCCTCGATGTACTTCTTGGCGTTGTCCCAGGCGCCGCCTCCGGTACACATGGAAATGGCCACGAAGAGTCCCGTGACGATGGTGCCGATGAGCAGGCCGCCGAGCGCGCGGATGCCCGCGCCCGGGCCCATGAGCCAGTTCATGCCGAAGGCGATGACCACCGGGATCAGGATGGGCAGCAGCGAGGGGATGATCATCTCCTTGATGGCCGCACGCGTGAGCAGGTCGACGGCGGTGCCGTACTCCGGCTTCGCGGTGCCTTCCATGATGCCCTTGATCTCGCGGAACTGGCGGCGGACCTCGGTCACCACCGAGCCCGCGGCGCGGCCCACGGCCTCCATCGCCATCGCGCCGAATAGATAGGGCACGAGGCCGCCGATGAACAGGCCGATGATCACGGCCGGGTCCGACAGCGAGAACGACACCATCTCGCGGCCGCTGGCCACGAGGTGCGTCTCGAGGTTGTGCGTGTAGTCCGCGAACAGCACCAGGGCCGCGAGGCCGGCCGAGCCGATGGCGTAACCCTTGGTCACGGCCTTGGTGGTGTTGCCCACCGCGTCGAGCGGATCCGTGATGTCGCGGATCTTCTTGTCGAGGCCCGACATCTCGGCGATGCCGCCCGCGTTGTCGGTGATCGGGCCGTAGGCATCGAGCGCCACCACCATGCCGGTCAGCGACAGCATCGACGTCGCCGCGATGGCGATGCCGTACAGGCCGCCCAGCGCATAGGCGCCGAAAATCGCGAGGCAGATCGCGATCACCGGCAGGGCGGTCGACTTCATCGACACACCCAGGCCCGCGATGATGTTGGTGGCGTGGCCGGTCTGCGACGCGGCCGCGGTCTTGCGCACCGGCGAGTACTCGGTCGCCGTGTAGTACTCGGTGATCACGATCATCGCGGCGGTGAGCGCCAGGCCGATCAGCGCACAGTAGAACATGTGACGCGAAAGGGCCGGCGCCGCTTCGGTGTTCGGCACCAGCTGTTCGGTGATGAACCAGAAGGCCACCGCCGAGATCACGCCCGACACGATCACGCCCTTGTAGAGCGCATTCATGATCTTGCCGCCGTCCGAGGTCTTCACGAAGAACGTGCCGACGATCGAGGACACGATCGACGCCGAACCGAGCGCCAGCGGATAGAGCACCGCGTTCACGCCCATGCCCGACATCATGAGGCCGCCTAACAACATCGTGGCTACCAGCGTCACGGCGTAGGTCTCGAAGAGGTCGGCCGCCATGCCGGCGCAGTCACCGACGTTGTCGCCCACGTTGTCCGCGATCACGGCCGGGTTGCGCGGGTCGTCTTCCGGGATGCCGGCTTCGACCTTGCCGACCAGGTCCGCGCCCACGTCAGCACCCTTGGTGAAGATGCCGCCGCCGAGTCGCGCGAAGATCGAGATCAGCGAGCCGCCGAAGGCCAGTCCGACCAGGGCGTGCAGCGCGGTTTCGTTGTCCACGCTGTGCGCGAGAACCGCGTAGTAGCCCGCGACTCCCAGCAATCCCAGGCCGACCACCAGCATGCCGGTGATGGCGCCGCCCTTGAACGCGACCTGCAGTGCGGCATTCAGTCCGTGGTTAGCGGCTTCGGCGGTGCGCACGTTGGCGCGCACGGAGATGTTCATGCCGATGTACCCGGCCAGACCCGAGAGGATGGCACCGACTGCGAATCCGCCGGCGGTGTACCAGTTGAGCGCAAGTCCGATGGCCACGAACAACACCACGCCGACGATGGAGATCGTCGTGTACTGCCGATTCAGATAGGCCTTGGCACCCGCCTGGATGGCTGCCGCGATGTCCTGCATGCGCGGATTGCCCGCGGGCAGCTTGAGGATGGACATCATCGAGAACACGCCGTACAAAACGGCGATCACGCCGGCGATGATCGCCAGCCACAGCCACGTCGTGGCAGTCATGCGGAACTCCTGTCGGAATCAGGTACTTAGTTGTTCGAGTCGAGCATCCCGCCAGGGACGGCCGGCCTTTGAAGGGCGCGCACTATAACAACGTGTCCTGCCCCGGCCAACCTGAAACCGGACATGACAACGTCGGACAGCGGCAGGAGCCGCGTGGCGGGTGACAAACCCGCTCGAAAGTGCGCGGATCTCGACGCTCAGCGAGTTTCGATTCTCACCAGGGAGCCCGCTCCAAACACCACGTTGGCACCCGAGACCGCACCTTTGCCCAGGGGCGTGTCGCTGGTGCTGAACAGCACCGCGCCCGTGGTGGCGTCGTAGATCTTGTTGACGGAGGGCTCGTAGAACGAGTTGGCCGACACGACCTGGATCGAGCTCACGGGAAGGATTTTGAGGGACCTGACCAGCAGTCGTGAGTCGTCGAGCCAGCCGCCCACGGACCCGGGAACCGCGCCGGTCAAGGTGCCGTTGGTGCAGACGTTCGTTCCTTCGGCAACCGACCGCTGGGCCGGTGCGACCGCGCCCAGCTGACCATTCGGCGATAAGGTAGAGCGGCGGATGAGCCGTGATGGCCAAGGTGCTGCCGCAACTCCCGGCTCCCGGAGAACAAAGTACAACGGCACCGGATTTTCCGTCCGGTGCCGTCGTACTCGCGAACTTCGCGCATTGGCGACAGGTGCGTGCGGCTCCTGTGCGCCAGGTCGCAGATCAGTGGCTCAGGGTTTGAATTCCGTGTTCAGCTTCTTCTTCACCGCCACGCCCTTGATGGTGGCGTACACCGGCAGGCCATTCTTGTACGGCGGATAGTCCTCGCCCTCGATGAGCGGCTGCAGGTAATCGCGGCACTTCTGCGTGATGCCGAAGCCGTCCTCGGTGATGAAATCGCGCGGCAGCTTCTTCTCCACATTGGCGACGTCGTTGAGAGGCACGCTGCCCACCACCCATTTATAAGGCTTCGACTTCTTGCGGATGATGGTGGGCATCACCGCGTCCTTGCCGCTGACCGCGAGCTCCACCGCGGCCTTGCCCATGGCATACGCCTGGGCCACGTCCACCTTCGAGGCGATGTGGCGCGACGCGCGCTGCAGGTAGTCGGGCACCGCCCAGTGGTACTTGTAGCCATGCGCTTCGCGCACCATGTTGGCCACCACCGGCGCGACGCCGCCGAGCTGCGTGTGGCCGAATGCATCCTTGGTGCCGGCATCGGCCAGGAACTTGCCGTCGGCGTCGTGCACGCCTTCGGACACCACCACCACGCAGTAACCCACGCGGCTAACTACATCCTTGACCTTCGCCAGGAACTTCTCCTTGTCGAAGGCGATCTCGGGGAACAGGATGATGTGC
>DATEII010000058.1:0-3430 GCA_035279135.1 Steroidobacteraceae bacterium | reverse complement strand
GAGCTCGTCGGTGCGCGCGGGCGCCTCGCCCAGCCAGAACGGGATGCTCGGCGGCTGTCCCTTGGCATCCTCGACACGCACGCGCCCGGCTTCGACGCGCAGTACGCGGTACGAGGTGTTGCCGAGCTGGAAGACGTCGCCAGCGAGGCTCTCGATGGCGAAGTCCTCGTTGAGCGTGCCGACGAAGATGCCGGCCGGCTCGAGGATCACCTGGTAGTCCGCGTTGTCCGGGATGGCTCCGCCGCAGGTGATGGCGGTGAGCCGCGCGCCCTTGCGCGGTCGCAACACCTTGTTGACGGCGTCGCGATGGAGATAGGTGCCGCGCCGGCCGCGCTTGGTGCTGATGCCTTCGGCGAGCATGCGCACCACGGCATCGAAGTCCTTGCGCTCGAGGTTGCGATACGGGTAGGCGCGGCGCACGAGCGTGAACAGCTCGTCCTCGCCGTATTCGCGCGCGGCCACTTCGGCCACGATCTGCTGCGAGAGCACGTCGAGCGGATGCTCGGGGATGTGCAGGCGGTCGAGCTCGCCGCGGCGCACGGAGTCGAGCAGTGCCACGCAGTCCACGAGCTCGTCGCGGCTCGATGGAAAGATGCGGCCCTTCGGGATGCCGCCCACCGAGTGATTGGCGCGGCCCACGCGCTGCAGGAACGTGGAGATCGCGCGCGGGTTGCCGAGCTGGCAGACCAGCTCGACATCGCCGATGTCGATGCCGAGCTCCAGCGAGGCCGTGGCCACCATGACCTTGAGTGAACCGGCCTTCAGGCGCTGCTCGGCGTCGAAGCGCGTTTCCTTGGACAGCGAACCATGGTGCGCGGCCACGGCCGTTTCGCCGAGGCGCTCCGCCAGGTGGCGCGACACGCGCTCCACCATGCGACGGGTGTTGCAGAAGATCAGCGTGGTGTGGTGTTCGTCGATGAGCCTGGCGAGCTGGTCGTAGACGGTGGCCCAGACCTCACCCGACATCACCGCTTCGAGCGGCGCCACGGGCATCACGAGGTTGAGGTCGCGCTCGCGCACGTGGCCGCTGTTGACGATGGTGGGTAGATGGCTCCGGCGCGGCGCTGGGACAAACGTGGGCGTGGCAACCTCGGAATTCCCGAGCGGCAAAGGCGCCTGTCGAGGCGCGTCCCCTTTTGCCAGCAATCGGGGGCTGTCCCCATTTCCGAGGCCGACCAGGAACTGCGCGACTTCTTCGATGGGCCTCTGGGTCGCCGAGAGTCCCACGCGCTGCATGGGCTGCGCAGCGTTCGCGGCCAGACGCTCGAGCGTCAGCGACAGGTGCGCGCCGCGCTTGGTCTGCGCGACGGCATGGATTTCATCGACGATCACCGTGCGCACGGTGGTCAGCATCTCGCGGCCGGAGGCACTGGTGAGCAGCAGGTACAGCGATTCGGGCGTGGTCACCAGGATGTGCGGCGGCGTGCGTCGCATGGCCGCCCGCTCGGTCTGCGAGGTGTCGCCGGTGCGGACCTGCGCGCGGATCTCGGGCGCCTGCGAACCGCGCGCGATCAACTCCGCGGAGATCCCGGCGAGCGGTGCCTCGAGGTTGCGCTGGATGTCGTTCGACAGCGCCTTCAACGGCGACACGTACACCACGCGCGTCACGTCCTGCAGCCGTCCCTCCGCGCCTTCGCGGACCAGCGTGTCGATGGCCGCGAGAAAGGCCGCCAGGGTCTTGCCGGATCCGGTCGGCGCCGCGATCAACGCGTGCTGGCCACTGCCGATCGCCGGCCACGCGTCCACCTGCGCCGGGGTCGCACCATCGGGGAAAGTCTTGGCGAACCACGCCTGGACGGCGGGGTGGAACTGGGGAAGCGGCATGGGGGGACCTTATATAGGGGCGCCCGGCAAATCCATCCAGTAGGAATATGCCTCCTTGGCTGTATGAGCGGGCAACGCTCTTTTTCAGCCGGCGGCCCGGGCCTTCTCGATGAGCTCGGCCTTGTCGCGCACCAGGTTCGCGGAGCTGCCGGTCTCCAGCAGGATCTTGAGATCGCAGAACACGATGCTGAATCCTTCCACGACATCCGTGGCCTGCGAGACCTTGCCATTGAGGCCGCTGATCTCCGCCGTGAGGTGCGTGCCGTCCTCGCCGAACGGCGCGAACAGCAGCTCGACATGCATGCCGCCGGGCCAGTCGAACCCGATGCGGCGCGGGGCCTCGAAGCCGGTGACGATCACGTTGGCCGTGGCGCCGGGCACCATGAAATGCCACAACACGCGCGCACCCGGGGCGAGCGGGCCGCTGGTGTCACGCAGCCAGAACTTGCGGATGGTCTGCGGATTCGCGAACGCTGCGAAGACCTCGCCGGGAGGCCGGCGGATGAACATCTCGGCGTTGACCGGGTCCGTCATGCTCCACCTCCGCCAAATTGCGCATCGAGCTCACTCCACTTCATGGGCAGCCGCTCCTCGAATATCGCCCGCACCATACCGCAATGCAGCTCCTCGGCGCGCCCGCGGGCGTGGATGTGCTTGAGATGGATGTGCACCTCGGCCGGCGTGACCGATGGGGACAGGATGTCATCGATGGTCTCGTGGATGTGGCGCGCGATCGGCTGCCGACGTTCACGCAGCGCGATGCGGTCCAGCCCCAACGTGCGGATGGTCTGCTCGCCACGCACACTCGGCTGGGCGTCGCCGGGCGGGGTGCGCGTGCTCACCTCACCCTTGCGGCCGAAAGTCAGGTGTTGCGCCGGCGGGGGTCCGCGGAACGGATGCAGCAGCAACTCGGTCTCCGCCACGCCGCGGAGCGGCGCATCCACCGCGCGGCTCTCCGCGATCGGGAAGAAGTTCATCTTCCAGGCCTGGTTGCAGATCTGGCAGGCCAGGATGTAGTTAGACCAGTCGTACGCTGCTCACGCAAACTTCGCCGTCGGCTCCCGCCGGAGAGCCGTGGCTCATGTTGTTGGGCGAGAACGGCGTGGGCAAGAGCTCGGTGCTCAAGGCCATCGCGCTCGCCATGATGCCGACATCGCAGCTGCGCCGCTTCGGCGGCGATATCGCCGACTGGGTGACGCGCGGTTCGCGCTCGCAGAGCGGCATGATCCGGCTGGAATTCACGGTGGGAGCGCAGCCGCTCGAGCTGCATTTCTCCGGGAAGACCGGCCGCGTCGTCCGCAAGGGTGATTTTCCGAACATGGCGGTGCTCGGATACGGCGCCACCCGCCTGTTGCCGCGGCCCGAGGATCGCGCGCCGCGCCCGGAGCGCGTGCGCGTGCAGAACCTGTTCGACGCGCGTGCCCCGCTGCGCGATGCGGAGCCCTGGATCGCCGACATGCGCCGCGTGAGCACGTTGCCGGGGACGGAAATGCGCGGCGAATTTCTTTTCGGAATCGAGCAACGGGGTCTCGCAGAACGCGCAGCAACCGCGAAACAGGCCCTGCAACGCGTCCAGCAAATCCGGCGCCGCGAGCAGTTCCTCGTT
>DATEII010000057.1:0-3952 GCA_035279135.1 Steroidobacteraceae bacterium | reverse complement strand
CGCGAAGCCGGCGAGGGCAGGTCGACGAAGAAGATCTCGTCGAAGCGACCCTTGCGCACCAGCTCGGGCGGCAGCGCGGTGATGTCGTTGGCCGTGGCCACGATGAATACGCGCGAGCGCTGTTCGGCGAGCCAGGTCAGGAAGGTGCCGAGCACGCGCCGCGAAGTGCCGCCGTCGCTGTCGCCGGACGCGAGCGCCTTTTCGATCTCGTCGAGCCACAACACGCAGGGCGCCAGCGCCTCGGCCGAAGTCAGCGACTCGCGCAGGTTCTTCTCGGATTCACCGTGCCACTTGGAGAAGATGGCGCCGAAGTCGAGGCGCACCAGCGGCACGCCGAGCACGCCGGCCGCGGCGCGCGCCGCGAGGCTCTTGCCGCAACCCTGCACGCCTAACAACAGCACGCCCTTGGGTGCGTCCAGCTCGGGTGCGCTGCCGTCGAAGGCGGCCTTGCGCTGCAGGATCCATCGCCGCAGGTTCCTGAGGCCACCGATGTCGGCGAAGCGCGCCGTATCGGCCTCGAACGACAGGGTGCCGCCGCGGTTGAGCAGCTGGTACTTGGCGGCGAGCAGCGGCTTCAAGTCATCTTCGGTGAGCGCGCCGTCGTTGAACACGGCCTGCCGCGTGAGTCGCTCCACGTCGTGCAGCGGCAGCCCGGCCAGGTTGTCGACCAGCTTCTCGATGGCCTTCACGTCGACGCGCGGCATTGCGCCATTGGTCTTGGCCCACTCGCGCGCGGCGCGCATCACGATGGTCTGCCGCTCCTTCTTGTCCGGCAGCTTGACGGCGAAACGCGCCGCCAGGTGCTCGAGCTCGGGTGGCAGCTTGATCTCGGCGCTGACCATGACGATGGTGCGCGCGCACTTCTCGTAGTCCTGCGCGATGTCCTTGAGCGTGCGCACGAACAGCGGCTTTTCGAGGTAGGGGTGGAAGTCGAGCAGCACGTAGATGCCGGCCATGCTCGTCGCCTTCACGTGCTTGAGCAGCTGCTCCGGCTCAGCCAGCGTGCGCTGCGGACCACCGAGGTCCACGTCGATGCGCAGCAGTCCCTCGGTCACGGTCCACTGGAAAACACCCCAGTTTCTGCCACGTTGCGCGCGGAACGCGGCGTCGCGTACCAGCTCGATGACGCGGGCTTCCTCGCGACTCTCGATGACGACCAGGGGGACGCGGGACGCCAGCAGGGTCTGCAATTCTCCGGCGGGGGAGGCTTCGGCGGCCACGGAACTCATTGGGCGCGGACTTTAGCAAAACCCTTCAGCGTCGGACCGTGAAACGGTCATGACACTGGCACCCGGCTTCCCTACAATTCGCCCCTTTTCCGGCAGCCCGCCTGCCGAGGAGACGAGTGGTGCTGACTCGGACGCGCAAGGCCAAGACCACGCGCAGCTACATCGACCCCTTCACCCAATCGGAGATCCGCCGGCTGGTGGCCGAATTCGGCTCGCCGCTGCTGATCATCGACTGCCAGCGCGTGCGCGAGCAATACCGCAAGCTGCACAAGGCCCTGCCGGGCGTCGACCTGCATTATGCGCTCAAGCCGCTGCCGCACCCGTCGGTGGTCCAGACCATCGTGGAGATGGGCGGGTGGTTAGACCTCGCGACCACGGGCGAAACCCAGCTCGTCACCCAGCTCGGCATCGACCCGGCGCGCTGCATCCACACGCATCCGATCAAGCGCGACATCGACATCCGCAATGCGCTGCACCTCGGCGTGAAGATCTTCGTCGCGGACAACCCGGACGAAGTGCGCAAATTCGAGCCCTATCGCGACCAGGCCCAGCTGCTGCTGCGCGTGTCGTTCCGCTCGCCCGGCGCCGTGGTCGACCTGTCGCGCAAGTTCGGCTGCGACCCGGAGCAGCTCATCGAGCTTGCGCGGCTCGCGCGCAAGCTCGCGATCCCGGTGCGCGGACTTTCCTTCCACGTCGGCTCGCAGGCCGCGGATCCGAGCAAACACGTCGAGGCCATCCAGGTCTGCGCCAGGCTCATGGCGCAGGCGAAGCGCGAAAAGCTCGGCGTCCTCGACACGCTCGACATCGGCGGCGGGTATCCGATCGAGTACGGCCAGAAGGTGGCGGACATTGGCCGCTTCTGCGCGCCCATCCGCGCCGCGCTGGCCAAACTACCGGCCCGTATGCGCGTGATCGCCGAGCCCGGCCGCTACATCTGCGGCCCGGCCGCGATCGGCGTCGCGAGTGTCATGGGCCGCGCGCTGCGCGAGGGCCACTGGTGGTACTACCTCGACGACGGCCTGTACGGCTCGTACAGCGGCCAGCTGTTCGACCATGCGAAGTACCCGGTCGAATCACTCAAGGAAAGCGACGAGAAATTCCCGTCGGTGCTCGCGGGTCCTACCTGCGACAGCATCGACGTGATCGCCGAGAACCTCATGTTGCCGCAGCTCAAGGCGGGCGACCTGATCGTCGGCCGCGCCATGGGTGCCTACACCTGGGCCAGCGCGTCCGAGTTCAACTTCTTCCCCAAGGCCACCGTGGTCTCGGTGAACCGCAAGCCGGGGGATACCGGCAGCGTGGTTCCGCTGCCCTTCTGACGCGGCGCCGGAATCGGGAAATGGGTCGTGGAGGGGTGGGGACGGAACCTGCAGGGTCCGGCCACG
Organism: Steroidobacteraceae bacterium; assembly: GCA_035279135.1. Lineage (GTDB taxonomy): Bacteria > Pseudomonadota > Gammaproteobacteria > Steroidobacterales > Steroidobacteraceae > CADEED01. The sequence continues at coordinate 1,338 of DATEII010000057.1, read as the reverse complement.
CTCCAACCACGCCATATGCCCGCATTAACCCGCCGCCAGCTCATCCAGTCCGCTCTTGCCGCCGGTACCGGCGTCACGATCGCCCGATTTGCCGTCGGCAAGGGTGAGGCCGTAAGCGAAACCCCCGCGCCGGTCGAGCGTCACCTGGAACTGCACAACACGCACACCAACGAGACCGTGAGCGTGGTCTATCGCATCGGCGAGGAGTTCCAGCCGCGCGCCCTCGAAAGCCTGCGCCACGTCCTGCGCGACCATCGCAACAACACGGCGCACGACATCGACCTGGCGCTCTACGACCAGCTCCACGACCTCGCCGTGGCCGCGAAGTGCGAGCCGCGGTTCGAGATCATCTCCGGCTACCGTTCACCCGAAAGCAACGCCACCATGGCCGCGCGCCCCGGCAGTGGCGTAGCCAGGCATTCGCTGCACATGGAAGGGCGCGCGATCGACGTGCGCCTGCATGGCTGCTCCTGCGCCGACCTGCGGGATCTCGCGCTCGCCGCCGCCAAGGGCGGCGTCGGCTACTACGCCAGATCCGACTTCGTCCACATCGATACCGGCCGCTTCCGTACCTGGAACGGTTGATCGCCCGGCCATCGCGGGTGTCATATTCGCCGGCCACGTGAGGCAATCTCGCGGGTCGTGACACCTATAGGGACGAAGAAAAATTGGACGAGATTCCCTTGCCTGTCGAAACAGCGATTCACCGGCGCGTGAACGATGCGCGTGCCGGCCGCGACAACACCGTGCTGGGCCGTTGCGCGTCAGGATGGGCCGTGTTCGGCCAGCAGCAGTTCGTCGAGGGATACCTGCTGTTGCTGCCGGATCCCGTGGTGCCGGATCTCAATGCGTTGACGCCCGAGCGGCGCTCGCAATTCCTGCTGGACATGTCACGGCTGGGTGACGCGCTGGTGCGCACCACCGCGCCCGTGCGCGTGAACTACGCCATCTTCGGCAATGTCGAGCCGGCACTGCACGCGCACATCATCCCGCGTTACCGCAACGAGCCCGAAGACATGCGTACCGCTCATCCCTGGAGCTACGACTGGGGCAAGGCGCCGGTGTTCGACCCGGTGACCTCGGGACCGCTGATGCGAGCGTTGCGTACCGAGCTCGCGCATCTCGGGACCTTGCGAAATCCCTGATGGCCGTCCAGGCGCAGTACCTCGACTACGTGCTCGAGCAACTCGCGGCGCTGGGCCAGGTGAGCACGCGGCGCATGTTCGGCGGCGTCGGCCTGTACAGCCGCGAGCTGTTCTTCGGCCTCATCGACGACGACACCTTGTTCTTCAAGACCGACGAGTCGAATGCGGCGGAATACCAGGCTCGCAACATGCC
>DATEII010000056.1:0-15880 GCA_035279135.1 Steroidobacteraceae bacterium | reverse complement strand
AATGAGAGCAGACATGGTTCCGGCTCCTAGTACTTATGCGCGCCGTGCGCGCCGATGCCGTAGATGTATTGCAGGCGCCAGATGCGGTCGCGCTCTCCGTCGTCGCGTGCGTTGTCCCAGTCGTACTGCGCGCGCAGGCGCGAAAACTCGCTGGGATTCCAGTCGAGCATCAGCGACATGCGATCGGGACTGCCCTCGAGCAGGTCCGGTGGGGCGAACGTGTAGCTTGGGGCGTCGGACTCGAGCGAGTCGTAACGCGCACCGGCGCGCCAGCGCGGTGCGAATTGATAGACGCTCTGCAGGTACCAGCCGGAAGACGTGTTGCGGTAATCGTCGGCGATCGGGGTACCCAGCGAGTCCGCGATCTCACCGCTCTCGCGTCGATGCATGTATTCACCCTGCACCTTGAGCTGCCGACGCGGGTTTGGTGCCCACTTGAGCACGCCATCCACCACCCAGGTGTCCGAGTCGCCCGTGAATTGCTCGAACAACGGGAATCCGTCGGCGTCGGGGATGCCGCCTTCACGGTCTTCCGCTTTCTGCGTGAGCCACGAGGCGCCCGCGCGCCAGCTGGTGTAGTCGCCGATGTCGCCGCCCACATGGGCAAACAAGGTGGCTCCGTTGAACCCGTTCTTCTCGAGTCGCGTGGCCGGATAGCCATCGCCATTGCCGGTCTCGGCGCCGAACTCGAGGAACAGGTCGGTGGGCGCGAGCCACTTCAGTTGCAGGCCGTTCTGCCGGTACTGGCCGCCGAACATCGCCTGGTAAACGAGCGGCTGGTCGACGAAGTCCCAGGCATGCGCATGCACTTCGTTGAGATAACCGAAGCCGGAGAAAAAACGGCCACCCTTGACCGTGAGCCCGTTGTGCAGCGACGTGGTGCGGAAATACGCCTCCTCGACCTCGATCTCGTTCTCGCCCGTGATGGCCGCGGTCAGCACGCCGGAGAAATACGGATCGATGCTGGCGCTGAAGGTGAGCTCCGATTCACCGAGATTGAAGCTGCGGTCGCCGGGACCGCCCTCCTCGCCCGCCGGCGGAAAGCCCGCGATGTGCCAGTCGCCGGGGTCGCGCGAGGTGCCGGTGAAGCTGCCGCCCAGGATCAGCGAAATTGCCGGATTGAATGCGGTCGCGTTGCCACCGGACGCGCCCGTCGGTGCTGGCTCCGGCGTGGGCGCAGCGGCCGGCGGCGGCGCCGCAGCCATGGCCAATGCGGCGTCGGCGGCCGCCGCATTCGCAGCCTCGAGTTGTTTGATGCGCGCCTCGAGTGCGTCGACGCGCGAGCTGTAATCGGTCTTGAGTGCCTGCAATTCCGCACGCAGGCCCTGCACTGCATCGGCGCGGCTTGCCGCCGCGACTTCGTCGGCAGCCGGCGCTACGCAAGGCAACGTGGCCAGCGCCAACAGCGCCACCACGGGCTTGAAATCCCTCATGGGAAGTCTCCTTCTGAAAACTAACAAACACGCGGGCGCGCGAGCGCCGCGTGTGCATCACCGGGTTTTCAGCAGGAGACGGGAGGTGCGCGCGAGCGGAAGGAGGCCGAGGTGCCGCGCGCGGCGACCGATGTCGCCGCAGTGGCAACCGCATGGTCATGGAAGACCGCGACGGGCTGGATGACGATGACCCCGCCGCCCACCATGTTCTGCAACGGCGCAAAGGAGGCGCACTGGCCGCACACCTGCGCCGGTGCGCCATGGGGTTCGGCCTTGAGGTGCGTGCTCGCATGCACGGCCATGCCGAGCTGGGCGAACAGGAACGCCAGCGACAGCAGTTGGACGATCAGGCGGCGATGACGACGAATCAGGGAAGGCCTCCGCAAGCGGAGTATCGCCATCGGGCGCGGCCACGACAACTTACAGTTGCGTAAGTTTGGCGCGAATGCGCGTCCGCCTGCCGCCTCGCCGTGTTGCCGATGCATTCCCGGGCGCACGAACGGGTGGAAAGTGCGCCTGACGGCTGCCTCGACGAGCTGACACCCGTCATCTTCGTTGCGGCGGACGGACGCGGTCCCGAAAGGCCGGGAGAGAGACTAACGACTCGGCGCCCACGTGGCTGGCGGCAAACCAGTGGCCGATCGCCCGCTGATCCGTTCAATTCCTATCGGGCGATTCCGACGTGGCGCCCAACGTCAGTGGGAATCCCGCGTGACGGTCGTGCCGCTGCCACCCACCAGGAAGTCCAGGTCCGCACCCTTGTCGGCCTGCTGCACGTGCTCGACGTACAGCTTGTAGTAGCCCCGCTTCGGCGACTCAGGCGGCACCCAGGCCGCGCGGCGGCGCGCGAGCTCTTCATCACCGACGTCGAGGTGCAACCGGCGCGCGGGCACGTCGAGCTCGATGATGTCACCGGTCTTGACCAGCGCCAGCGGGCCGCCAGCCGCGGCCTCGGGCGCCACGTGCAGCACCACGGTGCCGTACGCCGTGCCGCTCATGCGCGCATCGGAGATGCGCACCATGTCGGTGATGCCTTTCTTCAGGATCTTCGGCGGCAGCGGCATGTTGCCGACCTCGGCCATGCCCGGGTATCCCTTCGGGCCACAACCCTTGAGCACCATGATGCTGTTCTCGTCGATCTCGAGATCGGGCGAGTCGATGCGCGCCTTGAGATCCTCGATGGTCTCGAACACCACGGCGCGACCGCGATGCTTGAGTAGTTTGGGCGTGGCGGCCGAGGGCTTGATGACCGCGCCATCGGGCGCGAGATTGCCGCGCAGGATGGCGATGCCCGCCTTGTCCTTGAACGGTTCGTCGAACTTCTTGATGACCTCGCGATTCCAGCACGGCGCGCTGGCGATGTTCTCGCCCATGGTCTTGCCGTTCACGGTCAGCGCGTCCTCGTTGAGCTCGTGCCGGATCTCGCGCAACACCGCGGGCAGGCCACCAGCGTAGTAGAAATCTTCCATGAGGAATTGGCCCGAGGGCTGCAGGTTCACGAGGCAAGGCAGCTGCGAGCCGAGCTTGTCCCAGTCTTCGAGCGCGAGCTCGACGCCGAGGCGCCCGGCGATGGCCAACAGGTGCACCACGGAGTTGGTGGAACCGCCGATCGCGGCATTGGCCTTGATCGCATTCTCGAACGCCTGGCGCGTGAGGATCTTCGAGAGCACGAGGTCCTCGCGCACCATCTCGACGATGCGGCGCCCGGAGAGTTGCGCGAGCCGGTAGCGGCGCGAGTCCACCGCCGGGATCGCCGCATTGCCGGGTAGTGAGACGCCGAGCGCCTCCACCATGCTCGCCATGGTCGATGCCGTGCCCATGGTCATGCAGTGCCCTTTAGAGCGATGCATGCACGACTCGGCCGCCGTGAATTCTTCGTGCGCCATCTTGCCGGCGCGAACGTCCTCGGACATCTGCCACACGCCGGTACCCGACCCCACGATCTTCCCGCGGAAGTGACCTGACAACATCGGGCCGCCCGAGATGCCGATGGTCGGCAGATCGCAGCTCGCCGCGCCCATCAACAGCGACGGCGTCGTCTTGTCGCAGCCCATGAGCAGCACGACGCCATCCATTGGATTGCCGCGGATCGATTCCTCGACGTCCATGCTGGCGAGGTTGCGGAACAGCATCGCGGTGGGCTTGAGCTGCGTCTCGCCGAGCGACATCACGGGGAACTCGAGCGGGAATCCGCCGGCTTCGTAAACACCGCGCTTCACGAACTCCGCGATCTCGCGGAAGTGACCGTTGCAGGGCGTGAGCTCGCTCCAGGTGTTGCAGATGCCGATGACCGGTCGACCGTCGAACAGATCGTCCGGATAACCCTGGTTCTTGAGCCAGCTCCGGTGGATGAATCCGTCCTTGTCCTGCTTGCCGAACCAGTCCTGGCTGCGCAGCCGCTTTTTCACCTTCGAGTCCATCGTCCCCATCCTGCTTGATTGGTCCGCACCTTCGCATAGTGCGCCCGGGAATATCTATACTTCCGCGCCTCCCACGACCACAGGACAGAAGACATGGCCGTCGATCGTCGCGATTCATCTGCCGCCCTGACCGGTGGCGCCAGTTATCCGAGCTTGCGCGGACGCAGTGTCTTCATCACCGGCGGTGGCTCGGGCATTGGCGGCTGCCTCACCGAGTCATTCGCGAGACAAGGCTCGCTCGTGGCGTTCGTCGACATCGCCGAAGCGCCGTCGCAGGCGCTCGTGGAGAAGATCGAAGCCGCGGGCCTGCCGCGGCCGTGGTTCCGCAAGACCGATGTCACCGACATACCGGCACTGCAGGCTGCCATCCAGGATGCCGCCAGGGCGCTCGGCGACTTCCACGTGCTCATCAACAATGTGGCCAGCGACGATCGCCACAATTTCATGGACGTGACGCCCGAGTACTACGACGCGCGCATCGCCGTGAACCAGCGTCCCGCGTTCTTCGCGATCCAGGCCGTGGTGCCCGGCATGAAGAAGATGGGCGGCGGCTCGATCATCAATTTCGGCAGCAATTCCTACGGCGCCAAGGGCCGGAATTTCCCCGTGTACACCACGGCGAAGTCCTCGGTGATCGGCCTGACGCGTGGCCTCGCCGCCGAGCTCGGCGAACACCGCATCCGCATCAACGTGATCACGCCCGGCTGGATCATGACCCAGCGCCAGATCGACAAGTGGCTCACACCCGAGGGCGAGCTCGAGATCGAGCGCAACCAGGTGCTGCCGGATAAAGTGAAACCGGAAGACGTTGCACCGCTCGCGTTGTTCCTCGCCTCCGATGATGCCCGCGCCTGCTCCGCGCAGGAGTACATTGTCGACGCAGGATGGTTGTAAGGAATTCGATCTCACATGCGCCTTTTGCAATACGTCGATAACCAACTCACGCGCGTCGCACGCGCCAACGACGACGGCACCGTGACGCCGCTGGCGCACTTCGAGACCCTGTATGCGCTGGCGCGGCGCGCGATCGAGCGAGGCTGCACGCTCGAGCAGGTAGTTAGTGGCGAGAAGCTCGAGGCGCCGCTGGCATACGAAGACCTCCGGCGCGACGGCCGGTTGCTGCCGCCGCTCACCCATCCCGATCCGGCGCATTGCCTGGTGACGGGCACCGGGCTCACGCATCTCGGCAGCGCCGCCGCGCGCGACTCGATGCACCAGAAGCTCGACAAACAGGACACCGAGCTGACCGATTCGATGAAGATGTTCAAGTGGGGTGTGCAAGGCGGCAAGCCGAAGGACAACCGTCCCGGCATGCAGCCCGAGTGGTTCTACAAGGGCAACGGCGGGAACGTCATCGCCTGCGGACGCCCGCTGCGGTCGCCCGACTTCGCCGAGGATCACGGCGAGGAACCCGAGCTCGTCGGCTGCTACGTGATCGACGACGAGGGCCGCCCGCATCGCCTCGGCTTCGCGATCGGCAACGAGTTCTCCGACCACGTGACCGAGCGCCGCAACTATCTACTGCTGGCGCATTCGAAGCTGCGCCAGTGCGGTGTCGGGCCGATGCTCAACACGGGCGCGATTCCCGCGCACCTCGAAGGCCACAGCCGCATCCGCCGGAATGGCCAGGTGCTCTGGCAGAAGCCGTTCCTGACCGGCGAGGGCAACATGAGCCACACGTTCGCGAACCTCGAGTACCACCATTTCAAGTACCGGCAGCATCGCGTGCCCGGCGACGTGCACCTGCACTTCTTCGGCACCGCCACGCTGAGCTTCGTCGACAACATCAAGGTTGAACCCGGCGACGAATTCGAGATCGACCTGCCGGCGCTCGGCGCGCCGCTCATCAACCCGCTCGCCGTCGAACCCGGCGGCCACAGTCTGGACGGCACGCGAATCCTATGAACGCCTCGAGACGAGTGGCGGCGCTGTGCGTCGCGGCGCTGGGATTCCTGTTGGTCGCGGGTTGCTCGAAGACTTCCGACAGGCACGACCGCATCGTGCTCGGCTTCAGCCAGATCGGCGCCGAGAGCGAGTGGCGCACCGCGAATACCGAGTCCATCAAGTCGGCCGCGGCCACCATGAACATCGACCTGCGTTTCGCCGACGCGCAGCAAAAGCAGGAAAACCAGATCAAGGCGCTGCGCTCGTTCATCGCACAGAAGGTCGACGTCATCGCGTTCTCGCCGGTGGTCGAGACGGGCTGGGACACGGTCCTGCAGGAAGCCAGGGCCGCGAAGATCCCGGTGATCCTCACCGATCGCTCGGTCACCGCCGATCCTTCCCTGTACGCGGGCTTCATCGGCTCGGACTTCGTCGAGGAAGGTCGCAAGGCGGGTCGCTGGGTGACGGAGCGCTTCAAGGATGCCACCACCGACGTGAACATCGTCGAGCTGCAGGGCACCGTGGGCGCGGGCCCGGCGATCGACCGCAAGAAGGGCTTCGAGGAAATCATCGCCACCAACCCGCACCTCAAGATCATCCGTTCGCAGTCCGGTGATTTCACGCGCTCCAAGGGCAAGGAAGTCATGGAGGCGTTCCTCAAGGCCGAGACGCGCAAGATCCACGTGCTCTACGCGCACAACGACGACATGGCGATCGGCGCCATCCAGGCCATCGAAGAAGCCGGCATCAAGCCCGGGCGTGAGCTCCTCATCGTGTCCGTCGACGCCGTGAAGGGCGCCTTCGAAGCGATGATCGCCGGCAAGCTCAACGCGACCATCGAGTGCAATCCGCTGCTCGGGCCGCAGCTCATGACATCCGCGACCGAGGTGGTCGCGGGACGCACCATCCCCAAGCGCATCGTGGTGGATGAGCAGGTCTTCACCATGGAAACGGCGAAGCAGCACATCCAGCAGCGCAAGTACTGATGAGCGCCGATGCCCCGATCGTGCTCGAAGCGCGGAGCATCACCCGCGCCTTTCCCGGCGTGCAGGCGCTCGCCGGCGTCGACCTCACGTTGCGGGCCGGAGAAGTCCACGCGCTCATGGGCCAGAACGGCGCTGGCAAGTCCACGCTGATCAAGGTGCTGACCGGCGTGCACGCGCCGGATGGCGGCACGATCAAACTACTCGGGCAGGAGATCGCACCGCACTCGCCGGTGCACGCGCAGGAGCTCGGCATCAGCGCCGTGCACCAGGAGAGCCACCTGCTGCCGAACCTCTCGGTGGCGGAGAACATCTGCGCCGGCCGTTATCCGCGCCGGCCCTGGACGCGCGGTGGCGGCATCGACTGGCGCGAAACGAATCGTCAGGCCAGCGAGCTGCTCGCCGGCCTCGGCATCGACCTCGACGTCACGCAACTCGCCGGCGGCCTGCCGGCGGCGCTGCAGCAGCTCGCGACGGTCGCACGCGCGGTCGCCACCGACGCACGCGTGTTGATCCTCGACGAGCCGACTTCGAGCCTGGACACCGACGAGGTACAGGCCTTGTTTGCCCTGATCCGCCGGTTGCGCGACCAGGGTGTCGCCATCCTGTTCGTCACGCATTTCCTCGACCAGGTGTACGACATCTGCGATCGCATGACGGTGCTGCGCAACGGCAAGTTCGTCGGCGAATACGCCTGCGCCAGGCTCGACGCGCGCGGCCTGGTCTCGGCCATGGTGGGCCGCGAGCTCGTGCACGCCGGGAAGTCCGCCGACCACGCGGTCTCCGGGGATGCGGCCGCGCCTGCCGTGCTGGCCGCGCGCAACATCTCGCGCCGCGGTCAGCTGAAGCCCCTGGACATCGAGCTGCGCGCCGGCGAAGTGCTGGGCCTGGCCGGGTTGCTGGGCTCCGGCCGCACCGAGCTCGCGCGGCTGCTGTTCGCGCTCGATGAACGCGACTCGGGCGAGATCAGCATGGATGGCAAGGCCGCGAAGCTCGAGAAGCCCGCAGACGCGCTCGGGCTCGGTATCGGCTTCTGTCCCGAGGACCGCAAGCACAGCGGCATCGTCGCCGAACTTTCGGTGCGCGAGAACATCGCGCTGGCGCTGCAAGCCCGCATGGGACTCAGGAAATTTCTCCCGCCCTCCGAGCAGCGCGCGCTGGCCGAAAAACTCGTGGCGGCGCTCGGCATCAAGACCGCGAGCATCGAGACACCCATCGGGCAACTCTCGGGCGGCAACCAGCAGAAGGCCGTCATCGCACGCTGGCTCGCCACCCAGCCGCGCGTGCTGATACTCGACGAACCCACGCGCGGCATCGACATCGCCGCCAAGCAGGAGCTCATGAACGAGGTCCTGGAGCTTGCCAACGGCGGCACCGCGGTGCTGTTCATCTCGGCGGAGATCGAGGAAGTCGTGCGCGTCTCGGATCGCATCATGGTGCTGCGTGACCGTTCCAAGGCCGGCGAACTGCCGCGCGGCGCCCAGGAAGACGCGGTGTTCTCGATGATCGCCGGGGGCACGCCGGCATGAAGCGACTGACCCGGCATGCGCTGTTCTGGCCCGCGAGCACGCTGGTGCTGCTGTTGGTCGTCTGCGCGGCGTTCAATCCCTCGTTCCTGTCGATCGCCTGGCGCGACGGGCACTTCTACGGAAACCTGGTCGACATCCTCAATCGCGCCGCGCCGCTCATGGTGGTGTCGCTCGGCATGACGCTGGTCATCGCGGTGCGCGGCCTCGACATATCCGTGGGCGCTGTCGTGGCCATCGCCGCGACCGTGGCCGCGCTGCTGATCGGCGGCAGCTTCAGCGCGAGCGGCAACGCCACGGCGGAGCATCCGCTCTGGCTGGCATTGGGAACCGCGCTCACCGTCGCGGCGGCTTGTGGCCTGTGGAACGGATTGCTCGTGGTCAAGGCGGGCATGCAGCCCATCGTGGCCACACTCATTCTCATGGTCGCGGGCCGGGGCATCGCGCAGCTGCTGACCGGTGGCCAGATCATCACGGTGTACTACCCGCCTTTCTTCACGCTGGGCAACGGCTACTGGTTGGGCGTGCCGGTGGCCTTGTGGATCGCGCTGGCCTTGTGGGGTGTGTTGCACCTCGCGCTGGCTCGTACCGCGCTGGGCCTGTTCATCCGCGCGATCGGCGGCAACCCGGAGGCTGCGCGCGTCGCCGGCATCCGCGCCGCGTCGATCACGCTGTGCGTGTACACCTTCTGCAGCCTCGCGGCCGGCGTAGCGGGTCTCATCATCAGCTCCAACGTCAAGAGCGCCGACGCCAACAACGCCGGCCAATTGCTCGAGCTCGATGCCATCCTCGCGGTGACGCTGGGCGGCACGGCGCTCACCGGGGGCAAGTTCACGCTGGCCGGCACGGTGATCGGCGCGCTGATCATCCAGACCCTGACGTCGATGATCTACTCGCTGGGCGTGCCGCCCGAGGTGAACCTCGTCGTGAAAGCCGCGCTGGTGTTCGCGGTCATGCTGCTGCAGTCGCCCGATTTCCGGGGGCTGGTCTTGCGCGTCGCGCGCGGGAAGGCTGCATGAATCGCCGCCTGCTGCCGCTCAGCATCACCATCCTGCTGTTCATCGGCATGGCGGCGTTCGGTGCGATCCGCTACGACGGCTTCCTCTCGCCGCAGGTGTTCCTGAACCTGCTCATCGACAACGCCTTCCTGTGCGTGGTCGCGGTGGGCATGACCTTCGTGATCCTCTCGGGCGGCATCGATCTGTCGGTGGGTGCGGTCATCGCGCTGACCACGATGATTTCCGCCGCCCTGCTCGACGCGGGCTGGAATCCCTGCGTCACCATCGCGCTGGTGCTGGTGCTTGGCGCCGCGTTCGGTGCGCTGCAGGGCCTGCTGATCCAGCAGTTCCAGCTTGCGCCCTTCATCGTGACGCTGGCCGGCATGTTCCTGGCGCGCGGTTGCTGTTATCTCATCAGCACCGAATCCATCCCGATCAACGATGCCACCTACGCCGCCATCGCGCAGGCACGCATCCCCGTGGGCTTCGATTCCTCGCTGACCATCGGCGCGCTGATCGCACTCGCCGTGGTGCTCGCCGGCATGCGCATCGCGCACGCCACCGAGTTCGGCCGCACCGTCTATGCCATCGGCGGCGGCGAATCCTCGGCCCGGCTCATGGGGCTCTCGGTGGCCTCGACCAAGATCGGGGTCTATCTACTGAGCGGGTTCTGCGCCGCCCTGGGCGGCGTGGTCATGACCTTCTACATGCTGTCGGGCTACAGCCTGCACGCCGTCGGCCTCGAGCTCGACGCCATCGCGGCCGTGGTCATCGGCGGCACCCTGCTGTCGGGCGGCGTGGGCTACGTGGCGGGCACGTTGTTCGGCGTGCTGATTCTCGGCATCATCCAGACCCTCATCGCCTTTGACGGAACGTTGAGCTCATGGTGGACCAAGATCGTCGTCGGAGTTTTGCTGTTGCTCTTCTGCCTCTTGCAGCGGCTGTTCGAGGCTCGTACGCGCAAGGCGGCATGACCCCGCGCGCTTTCGGCCGGCTTCCCGAGGGCGGCGAGGTCGACGTCTACACGCTGGGCAGCGCGGACGGCCTGCAGGCGGAGATCCTGACGCTCGGCGGCACGCTCAAGTCGCTGACGCTGCCGGTCAAGGGCAAGCGGATTTCGCTGGCCCTGGGATTTCCCGACCTCGCCCGGTATCTCGCCGACACTTCTTATGTCGGCCAGCTCGTGGGCCGCTTCGGCAACCGCATCGCCGGCGCGAAATTCGAGCTCGACGGAAAAACCTACCCGCTGACCGCCAACAACCCGCCCAACACGCTGCACGGCGGAACAATGGGATTCGGGAAATACATCTGGCAGGTGCTCGGCGCGGGCGGCGGCAAGACCAGCTACGTGAAGCTCGGTCACCACTCGCCGGCCGGCACCAATGGTTTTCCGGGCAATCTCGACGTGACCGCGCTCTACACGGTCTTCGAGAACACGTTGACGCTGGCCTACGAGGCCACCACCGACGCCCCCACGCCGATCAATCTCACCTGGCACCCGTACTTCACGCTGTCGGGCGACGCGCGCAAGCCGATCGATGAGGTCCAGATGCGCATCGCCGCCAGCCACTATCTACCTGTCAACGAGTCGCGGGTTCCGACCGGCGAGATCGCCGACGTCACCGGCACGCCGTTCGATTTCCGCAAGATGCACAGCGTGCGCGTGCCGCCTGCCACTTCGCATCCGCAGATCGCACTCACGCGCGGCTTCGATCACTGCTGGGTGCTCGATCCGGGCGCCGCGGTTTGCGCCGAGCTGTATGCGCCTTCGAGCGGCGTGCGCGTGGCGATCAGGACCAACCTGCCGGGCCTGCAGGTGTACGGTGCCTACCATTTCCGCAGCGTCTATCCCGGACTGCACGGCCTCGCGCTGGAGCCGGAGAATTTCCCCGACGCGCCCAACCACGCGAATTTTCCGAGCAGCATCCTGCGGCCCGGCGAAACGCATCGCTCCTTCATGAGCTTCACGTTCAGCGGGTGACCGCCATGCGAAACACACTCTGCTTCATCGCCCTCGCCTGTGGTGCCTCGCTGGCCCAGGCCGGCAACTGCATCGACAAACACGCCAACGATCCGAACTTCGTGCAGCTCACGGTCGCGGAGAACGCGCCTCGTCCGGCCGATGCCGGCGCCTTTTCGATCGTCGACGAGAACCTCACGATCGACAAGCTGAGCGAAAAAGTTGGTCCACCGGATGGATCCACGTCGAGCGGCGTGAAGACGACCATCCTCGTGTGGTGCGTGCCCGACGGCGAGGTGCGCGTCTCGACGCGCGATGGCAGCACCATCGAGCAGGTGCGCCACAACGGCAAGGTCATGTTCGACCGCAAGAAGGGCAAGAAGTAAGGACTGCCGCCGAGCGTCAGGGACCGCCGGCCTTTGCCTTGAACCGGCGAAGCTGCTGGTTGAAGCGGTCAGCCACGCCCTGCAAGTCCGCCACCGCCGCGTTGTACTCGAGGTTGTGGATTCTCGTGACCTCGGCCGAGAGCTCGGGAGTCATCGCGTGTGCAGCGACCTTTCCGTCGAATTCCGTCTGCAGACAGTCCAGGTACTTTTCCACGCCGGCGTTGTACTCAACGACCAGTGACTTGGCGGCCATCATCGTTTCCCGGGTCGAAAGGCGACCGTCGGGCGGTTCGGGTGGTGCCACCGGACGTACACAATCCGTTTCCCGGAAGGTTGCGGGAACCACCAGCGCAGTCGGTTGAGTGACAGCATTCGGGACGGGTCGCGGCGCACGCGAGCTACCGTCGACTTGCTTGACCCCGGCCGCTGCTTTCGTCCACAGCTCGGCACCAAACAGGATCACCTTCGAGCCTGGAGCGGCCTGCCAATGAGCGAATGCAACCAGCAGGAGCAAGACACCAACCAGCGCGATCGCCAGGCGAGGCGAGACGATGCTCGCGACGAGATCCGCCCAGGTGCGACCGACCGTGCCTGGTTGTGCCAACGGCTTTGCTTCGGCGGGCCGGCCCGCAACCACGTCAGCGGGCCGGTGAGGGTCCGACGCCCGATAAAAAGTATCCGATTCGAGGCCCGCGCAAAGCGACATCGCCGTCGACGGGCGGTCTATCGGGTTGAGGGCGAGCCCGGCCGCCAGCCAACTCGCCGCCTTGGCGCTGAGGCCCGGATTGATTTCCCGCGCATCACGCAGTTTCCCGGTGACCTTGGCCTGCATCTGCCGAAAGGGCGGCAATTCGGGATCGATGGGCAGACTTCCCACCAGCATTTCATACGCGACCGTTGCAAATGAGTAGATATCGGAGCGGGCTGTCTGCTTGTTGAACTCGATCTGCTCCGGGCTGAGATACGCGGTGGTACCTCCCAGTGGAGCGCTCGCCGGTGCGCTGAGCATCGGCTCGTTGTAGGCGAAAAATCGCGACGTGCCGAAGTCGGTGAGATAGACCTGCGCGTTCTCCCTGACGAACAGAATGTTTTCAGGCTTGATGTCGCCATGGATCAAGCCCGCCGAATGCGCGAAATCGATTGCCGCGGCGATCTGCTTGAGCGTGTTCAACGCCGACGGAAACGGTACGAAGGCATGGCCGCGCATCGAGGCGCGCAGATCGCGATCACACAGCGGCATCGCGATGAACGGGATGGTCCTCGGCCCATGAGCCACGGCCCCATGATCGAGAATCGGAAGGATGTTCGGATGCGCAAGCCTGGAACGCGCTTCGACTTCCGCAAGGAATTCGGCGGTGCCGTCACGACCTCCTTCACTCAAGGGCGGCTGTGTGAATTCCTTCAGGCAGATGAGTTTTCCCGCGGAGTCGCGGGCACGAAAACAGGCACTGGCGCGCCCGAACGCGAAGGGTGAATGTTCGTCGAGGACGTATTCACCGCGCTGCCCGCGGTACGTTGCCGCATGGTTCATCTGACGCCCCTGGGTTGACCGCGGCATTGTATGGCCTGACAGAGGGCTTTGCATTGCCAACGGGTATGATCAAACCGCGTGAAAGCTGCCTATCTGCATCCGAAGTACTGGCCGACCTGGTTGGGTCTCGCCTTCCTGCGCGTGTTCGAGCCCCTGCCGCACCGGCTGCTCTATCTACTGGGCCGCGCGCTGGGCCTGTTCATCCACCTGTTCCCCACGCCGTTCAAGCGCATCGCCCGGCGCAACATCGAGCTGGCGCTGCCGGAGCTCGACGAGCCGCGGCGACGCGCCATCCTGCGCGAACATTTCGCCGGGCTCGGCTGCGCGCTGTTCGAAACCGCCATCAGCTGGTGGTCGTCGAACGAACGCATCCGCCACATCACCGACATGCGCGGACTCGAACACCTGAAGGCGGCCCAGGCCACCGGGCGTGGGGTGCTGCTGCTGTCGGCACATTTCAATTCCATCGAGATCGGCTGTCGTGCGCTGGCCGCGCGCATGCCGCTCAACATCATGTACCGGCCGACGAAGAACCTGCTGATCGGCGAGTTCGTGCACTCGCGCCGTGCCGTGCAGACGCGGCGCGCGATTCCGCGCGACGACGCGCGCACGCTGATCCGCGCGCTCAAGGACAGCGAAGTGGTCTGGTATGCGCCGGACCAGAGCTTCCGCAAGAAAGGCGCCGAAATGGTGAAGCTGTTCGGGATTCGCGCGGCGACCAACACCGCGACCTCCCGCATCGCGAAGATGACCAACGCGGTGGTGCTGCCCTACTTCTTCGAGCGGCTGCCGGGCGGCGGGTACCGCGGGCACATCCATCCGCCGCTGGAAGGATTTCCCACCGACGATCCGGTGGCCGACACCGAGCGCTTCAACCACATCGTCGAGGCCGAGGTGCGCCGCATCCCGGCGCAGTACCTGTGGATTCACCGGCGATTCAAGGGTTTGACGCCGGACTACCCCAAGTACTACGCGTGAAAATGCCGGGGTCTGACGCCATTTTCGACCGCGCCCATGAATCTCGCACCACCGTGAACGGAAATGGGGTCTGACCCCATTCTTTGACGCCCTTTGCCGACGCGCTATTTTTGGCCCACATCACTAAGATAGGCCGCTCACAGAAAACCGCTACGGGGATCCCATCGTCATGAAGCACTACATCACCGCCCTCATCCTGGCGGGCGGGTTTGCCGCCGCGCAGGCCCATGCCGCCTGCAACTACCCGGTCGCGCCGGGCAAGTTTCCGGACGGCAACCAGGCCTCCAAGGATGAGATGCTGGCCGCGAAGTCGCAGGTGGTTCAATACAACAAGGACATGGAAACGTACCTGACCTGCATCCAGGGCGAATACGACGCCAAGGTTGCCTCCGAGACCCAGGCGACGCCCGAGCAGAAGGCCGAGATGGCCCGCGTCCAGGACCAGAAACACAACGCCGCCGTGCAGGAACTGCAATCGGTCGCCGATCGCTTCAACGAGCAGCTGCGCGTGTGGAAGGCCAAGAACACTCCGGAGAAGAAGCCCTCCTGATCGCGACGCTCCTCGCGTGGCGGGCAGGTTGACCGCACATGTCATTGCTGACGCCCGCCCAGGCCGAGACTCTCATCGAGCAGCACCTCGCGTGCCTGCCGATCGAGTCGTTGCCGCTGACGCAGGCGGCGGGGGCAGTACTGCGCGAGAACATCTATGCCGAACGGGATCAGCCGCCGTTCGACCGCGTGGCCATGGATGGCATCGCGCTGCGCAGCGCCGCCGTGACGAACGGCGGGCGCCTGCGCGTCATGGCCCAGCAGGCGGCGGGTGATCCGCCGCTGACCCTCGACGATCCCTCGGCCTGCATCGAGATCATGACCGGCGCGATGTTGCCGCGCGGCTGCGATGCAGTCGTGCCCGTCGAGCAGATCGAGCGCGACGGCGACATGGCCGAGATCACGCGCAAGCCGGTGCAGCCCTGGGCCAACGTGCATCGCCGCGGTTCGGACTGCCGCCAGGGTGCACTGCTGCTCGCGGCCGGCACGCGACTCTCACCACCCGAAGTCGCCATCGCCGCGGGTGCCGGCATGGCGCGACTGCGCGTGAGTGCGCAGCCGATGATCGTGGTGATCTCCACGGGCAACGAGCTCATCGAGCCCGGCGAAGTCATCGAACCCCACCAGGTGCGCCGTTCCAATGCGTATGGCATCACCGCGAGCCTGCGCCAGCACGGCTTCGCGAGGGTCGCCGACGACCACGTGCGCGACGATGAAGACGAACTCACCCGGCGCCTCGATTTCCACCTGCGCACGCACGACGTGCTGATCCTCTCGGGCGGAGTGTCCATGGGCAGGATGGACCTCGTACCCAAGGTGCTCGAGAAGTTGGGCGTCGCACTGGTGTTCCACCACGTCGCACAACGTCCCGGCAAGCCGATGTGGTTCGGCGTCTCGCAGGCCGGCCCCGCGGTGTTCGCGCTGCCCGGCAACCCGGTCTCGACGCTGGTCTGCCTGGCGCGATACGTGTTGCCGGCCCTGCGCGCCGCGATGGGCCAGGCGCCCAGCGAGCCGCGGCGCATCGCGCTCACGGCCCCGGTCGAGGTCAAGGTGGCGCTGTCGCTGTTCATGCCGGTGACGCTCAAGAACGATGACTGGGGCCGCACCTCGGCGGAGCCGCGCGCCACCAACGGCTCGGGCGACTTCACCTCGCTCGCGGGCACCGACGGTTTCGTCGAGTTGCCTCCCGGCCCCAACACTTTTCCGAAGGGCTTCGTCGCGCCCTTCTATCG
>DATEII010000055.1:0-10296 GCA_035279135.1 Steroidobacteraceae bacterium | reverse complement strand
ACGAATACGACCCGGTGTTCCGCGTGCGCTTCGAGCACGGCCCGCCGCCACGCACGGCGCTCTACTGGCGCGGCCCGGTGCTCAACGACTTCGACGGTTTCACGTGGCGACGCGCGCGCGGCCGCGTGTACCACGCCGAGGCCTTGCAACGCATCGGGCCCGCCTACCGCTACCACGTGACGCTCGAGCCCACCGACCAGCCGTGGCTGTTTTCACTGGACACCATCGACGAAAGCCCGCGCCGCGACATGTTCCTGTCGCACGACCGCCAGCTCACGGGACTGGGCCCGATCACGGTGACCACGAGTTACGACGCGGTATCGCACCTGCAGACGCGCAGCGATGCCGAGTTGTCGACGCTCGGTCGTCGCTACGAAATCCGCTTGCCTCCCGATCGCAACCCGCGCGCGCTGGCGCTCGCGGCCGAGCTGCGGATACGCAGCGCGAACGACGCGGAATACACGCGCCGCGTGCTCGACTGGTTCCGCAATCAAGGCCTCGAGTACACGCTCGAACCCGGCGCCACCAGCGTCGACTCCGTGGACACCACGCTGTTCGACACGCGCAAGGGTTTTTGCGGCCACTTCGCTTCCGCTTACGCGACGCTGATGCGCGCCGCGGGCGTGCCCGCGCGCGTGGTCACGGGTTATCTCGGCGGTGAGTGGAACCCGGTCGGCGGCTACGTACTGGTGCGCCAATCCGAGGCGCACGCCTGGACCGAGGTGTGGCTCGATGGCCAGGGGTGGACGCGCATCGACCCCACGGCGGTGGTGGCGCCGGAACGCCTGCAACGTGGCGTGTTCGATCTGTTGCCCGAAGCCATGCCGGCCACGACGGCGTTGCTGCACGACAATGCCTGGCTCAAGCGCGTCTCGCAGGTCTGGGACAACATGAACCGCTGGTGGCAGGACAACGTGGTCGAGTTCGACCTGCGCGCGCAATTCAACCTGATGCAGAAGCTGGGCATCGACCTGCCCGACTGGCAGCACCTCGGCTGGGCGTTCGCGATCGCGCTGGTGTCCTGGATCGCCTGGGTGGCACTGGCCCTGCGCCGCAGCGTGCCGCGGCGTCGTCCTGATCGCATCGCGCGCGCGTGGCTCAGGGCGACGCGCAAGCTCGAACGCGTCACGCCGCGTGCCGCGAGTGAAGGCCCGCTGGAATATGCGCGGCGCGTGGGACTGGCGCGGCCCGACCTGGCCGAGCCCGTGGCGGCGCTGGCGCTGCGTTACGCGCGGCTTCGCTTCGGACCGGCGGAAGACGCGGCCGAGATCGCCGTGCTGGAACGCGACGTCAGGGCTCTTGCGGTGTGAGCTTCACGCGCCACAACAGGCCGCCGCCGATCAGGAACAGCAGCACCAGGGAAATGATCGAGGCGCGTTCGTTGTGGGTCAGCCCCGCGACGATGGCGATGAGCAGCGGCCCGAGCACCGTCGCGAACTTGCCCATCATGTTGTAGAAGCCGAAGAACTCGGCGTTCTTGCCGTCCGGGACCATGCGGCCGAACAGCGAACGCGACAGGCTCTGCACGCCGCCCTGCACGAATCCCACGGCGATGGCCAGCGCGAAGAACTCCGCTTCGCTGTCGAGGAAGTACGCATACACGGTGATGCCCGCGTACACCACGAGCCCGATGAGGATGCCGCGCTTGGGCCCGATGCGGTCGCCTATCCACCCGAACAGCAGCGCCGCGGGAAAACCGACGAACTGCGTGACCAGCAGCGCCGTCAACAACGAGCCCGTGTCGAGACCCAGCGCCGTGCCGTAGTTCACCGCCATCTTGATGATGGTGTTCACGCCGTCGATGTAGAACCAGTACGCGACCAGGAACATCACGATCGTGCGGTACTTCCGCACGTGCGCGATGGTGCTGCCGAGCTCGCGAAAACCCCGGGCGATGGCCGTGCCGATGCCGGGGTGCGGACCAGTCGCCTGTTCGCGTACGCCGCGCATCACGGGAATCGTGAACAGCAGCCACCACACGGCCACGGTGACGAACGACATCTGCACGGCCTGCGCCGAATCGCGCAGCCCGAACAGGGCCGGCTTCTGCACCATGATCACATTGATCAGGAACAGCAGCCCGCCCCCGAGATAACCGAGCGCGTAACCGAACGCGGACACGCGGTCGAAATCCTTCGGCGCGGCGACGTCGAGCAGCAGCGAGTCGTTGAACACCACGCCGCCGTTGAAGCCGATGGTGCCGAGCACGAACAGCAGCAGCGCCGCGAACCACTGTCCCTGCCCGACCAGGTACAAGGCGCCGGTCGCGAGCACGCCTAACAAGGTCCAGGCGAACATGAACTGCTTGCGCCGGCCGCCGCGGTCGGCGATGGCGCCGAGCACCGGCGCAAGCAGCGCGATCACTGCTCCGGCGATGGCATTGCCGTAGCCCAGCCGCGAAGTGGTGTCGGTGGGTGAAACATCCACACTCCAGAATTTCTGGAAGAACACGGGAAAGAATCCCGCCATGACGGTGGTGGCAAAGGCCGAGTTGGCCCAGTCATAAAAGGCCCATGACAGGGTCTGGCGGTTCTTGAACAGGTCGCGCACGGGCAGGAAGGCTAACCTAATTTTCGTTTACGGGAGCTGCGCGGCGCGACTCCGTCGCCGAGGAAGCGATCCAGCAGCACGTCGAGCAGCCGCTGCACCGAGGCCTGGGTCACGATCTGGAGTTTTCCGGTCACGGCGAGCATGCAGATGCCATGAGCGCCGCTCCACAGGGCGGTGGCCAGCTCCCGGGCTGACTCGTCGTCTTTCGCGACACCGGCTTCGCGCAGGTGCCGACCCACGAGCGCGAAGATGGCGGCGGTGTGGCCCGCGTAGGTGGGCGGTGCTTTCTGCCCTTCCGGCAGGCGATGTTCGAATACCAGGCGCCAGCGCGCGGTGTGCAGCAGCGCGAAGCCGAGATAGGCCGCGACCAGCAATCGCAGGTTCTGCGCGGGCTGGTTGGCGCGGCCGCGGATGCGCTCCAGCGCTTCGCGCAGCTCGATCACGGTCTGCTCGTTGAGGCCGACGATCAGGTCGTCGAGATTCTCGAACACGATGTAGAGCGCGCCCACGGTGTACCCGATGCGGCGCGCGACTTCGCGCATGGACAGCGCCGTGGCGCCGCTCTCGGACACGATGTCCGCCGCGGCACGCAAAGCCAGGTCCCTCAGCTCCTCGCGGCTGTGTTCGTTGCGTCGACCCATGTTTTCCCAGGTTCGTTGGCGCCGCAGTCTACGGGGTTATTGAGCGCTGTTCAATTAGCTGCTAATAATTGAGCACCGTTCAATTAGGAGGGCCCCGGATGAAAAGACACAAGAGAAAGTTGCGCCTGCTGGCGACCGCGAGCCTGGCGCTCACGCTGTCAGGGTGCGGGATCCTGTCGGGCAACGAGTGCCTGTTTCGCTGCGAGGAACAGCGCGCCGCCTCGACGCCGCTGGTGCAGTTCCTCTATGGAAGCGACCAGCGCGTACCAGGACACGATGAAGTCGTGACCTTGCAGCTGCCCATCCGTGTCGGTCTCGCCTTCCTGCCCACGCGCAGCGGCAATCCCGACGAGGGCCCCTCGCCCATCGAACGCGAGCGCATCCTCGGTTCCATCCGCAGCAGCTTTTCGAACCTGCCGTACGTGTCCGAGATCGTGCCGGTGCCGGCTTACTACTTCGACGTGTCGCGCGACGACGGCATGCGGCAGCTCGAGCAGCTGGCAAGGCTGCAGCGGCTGGACCTCGTGGCGCTCGTGTCCTATGACCAGCGCACGCAGGTCAGCGAGAACCGCCGCTCGTTCGCCTACCTCACCATCGTCGGCGCGCTCGTGGTCAAGGGCAACCACAACGAGACGCAGACCATCATCGACATGGCCGTGGTGGAGCCCATGGGCCGATCGCTGGTGATGCGCGCCGGCGGGATCAGCTCGGCGGCCAACACGGTCACGGCCATCGACCAGCCGGGTGCGCTGCGCAAGCAGCAGCGCGTGGGCTTCGACCAGGCCACGGACGCGCTGATCGCGAACTTCCGCGCCGAGCTCACCGATTTCGAATCGCGCGTGCGCGCCGGCACGGCCGACATCAAGGTGGCGCGCCAGGCGCGCGGCGGCAATGGCGGCGCGGGCGCGCTGGATCCGGTGTTGCTGGCGCTGCTGCTCGTTTCCGCGGGGACGGCGGCTCACGTCCGGCCGCGCGCCGTGACGCAGGCTCGCCTTACTGGGACTCGCGCGTCGCGCGGAACGAGATCTTCGGCCAGCGTTCGATCGTGAGCTCGAGATTCACGCGGGACGGCGCGAGGTAGACGAGCGCGCCCGAGTGATCCACAGCCAGGTTGTCGTAGGCCTTGGTGCGGAATTCCTCGAGGTGCTTCTCGTCGTCGCAGTAGATCCAGCGCGCCGTGAACACGTTGATGGTCTCGAACACGGACGACACCGCGTATTCATCCTGCAGGCGGAACGCGACCACTTCGAACTGCAGCTGGCCGACGGCGCCGAGGATCATGTCGTTGTTGCGCAGCGGCTTGAACAGCTGCGTCGCGCCCTCTTCGCAGAGCTGGTCCAGGCCCTTGGAGAGCTGCTTCATCTTGAGCGGATCCTTGAGCACCGCGCGCCGGAACATTTCCGGCGCGAAGTTCGGGATGCCGGTGAACGTGAGCTTCTCGCCCTCGGTGAACGTGTCGCCGATGTTGATGGTGCCGTGGTTGTGCAGGCCGATGATGTCGCCGGCGAAGGCCTCGTCGGCAGCCTGGCGGTCCGCGGCCATGAACGTGAGCGCATCGGCGATGCGCATCTCCTTCTCGAGCCGCACGTGGTACATGCGCATGCCGCGGTTGTACTTGCCCGAGCACAGGCGCATGAATGCGATGCGATCGCGGTGCTGCGGATCCATGTTCGCCTGGATCTTGAACACGAAGCCGCTGAGCTTCTCCTCGGTGGCGTCGACCTCGCGCTGCTTCGTCTCGCGCGGCAGCGGCGCCGGCGCGTGCGCCGCGAAATGCGCCAGCAGCTCCTCGACGCCGAAATTGGAAATGGCCGACCCGAAGAACACCGGCGTCTGCCGGCCGGCAAGATAGTCGTCGACTTCGAATTCGGCGGTGCCGCCGCGCACCAGCTCGACCTCGTCGTCGAACGCCTTCGCACGATCGCCCAGGAACTCGCGGCCTTCGGCGCTGTGCAGGCCCTGGATCACGCGGTTGCTGCCGCGCTCGCCACGTCCCGCGGCCTCGTACACGTAGATCTTGTCCTCGAGCAGGTGGTAGATGCCCGCGAGATCCCGTCCCATGCCGATGGGCCAGGTCACGGGCGCAGTGCGGATCTTGAGCACGCTCTCCACTTCATCGAGCAGCTCGATGGGCGGCCGCCCCTCGCGATCGAGCTTGTTGATGAAGGTCATGATCGGGGTGTCCCTCAATCGACAGACCTCCATCAACTTGATGGTCCTCTCTTCGACACCCTTCGCGCAGTCGATGACCATGAGCGCGCTATCTACCGCGGTCAGCGTGCGGTAGGTGTCCTCGGAGAAATCCTCGTGGCCGGGGGTGTCGAGCAGGTTGATGATCTGGCCACGGAACGGGAACTGCATGACCGACGAGGTGATGGAGATGCCGCGCTGCTTCTCGAGCGCCATCCAGTCGGAGGTCGCGTGCCGCGCCGCCTTGCGTCCCTTGACGGTGCCGGCCATCTGGATCGCGCCACCGAACAGCAGCAGCTTCTCGGTCAGCGTGGTCTTGCCCGCGTCGGGATGCGAAATGATGGCAAACGTGCGCCGCCGCGCCGTTTCTTGCCCGGTCGAAGTCATTTAATTGTCTGGGTGACTCAGGTAACTGGGTTTTTCCCGAGCTCGCGCTTGAGCACGATGGCGTCTTCGCGCCCGTCGGGGGCCTGATAATACCCGCGGCGGATGCCGATTTGTTCGAAACCGAGGTGTTGATAGAGCCTGATGGCCGCCAGGTTGCTCGGTCGAACCTCGAGGAAGGCTTCGGCGACGCCGGAAGCCGCGGCCCGGTCCAGCAGGTGCTCCAGCAGCCGCCGTCCAAAGCCGAGATTGCGGAATTCGCCGCGCACGCACACGTTGAGGATGTGCGCCTCGCCCGCCCCGAGGCTCATGACGCCGTAGCCGATGACCTGCCCGGCCAGGTCGAGCGCGCGACAGGTGTACCCGACGCGCAGGCAGTCGCGGAAGATGTTCTCGCTCCAGGGAAATGCATAGCTCGCCTGCTCGACCTGCGCGACCTCGGGCAGATCGATTTCCACCATCGGCCGGATGAGAACCGCCGGCACCTCGTTGACGTCTTCGGGTGCCGCGGCCATCAGGAGTTCCCCGCCCCCGCGAGCCTCTGGAAGGTGGACCGCGCGAACTTGAGGTCCTCCCAGGCCTTGCGCTTGTCGGCCGGCGTGCGCAGTAGATAGGCCGGGTGATAGGTGATCACGAGCGGCGTGTCGGTCTCGCCGAAGTGATGCAGCTTGCCGCGCAGCCGCGCCAGCGGCACGTCGGTGGCGAGCAGCGTCTGCGCGGCGATGCGGCCGACGACCAGGATCATCTTCGGTTTCAGCAGCGCCACCTGCGCCTGCAGGAACGGCAGGCAGCGTGCGACTTCCTCGGGCCTCGGATCCCGGTTGCCCGGCGGTCGGCACTTGAGGATATTGGCGATGAACACCGTCTCGCGCGGCAGGCCGATGGCCAGCAACATGGCATTCAGCAGTTGTCCCGCGCGGCCGACGAAAGGCTCGCCCTGGCGATCTTCCTCGGCGCCCGGCGCCTCGCCGATGACCAGCCATTCGGCACGCGTATTGCCGACGCCGAAGACGGTTTGCGTGCGGGTCTTGCAGAGATCGCAGGCCGTGCAGGCCGCGACACGCTCACGCAGCGGTCCCCAGTCGATGCCGGGCTCGAGGGGTACCGGCGTTTTCAAGGCATCCGGCGCGGGCTGCGGCGCCTGGGGCACCTCGATCACACGCGCTTCGGTCGACGCGACGGGCGCCGTCAGGACTTCGGCGGGCGCCTGACGGGGGACCCAGCGATCGATGCCGAGCGCGTCGAGGTAAGCGTTGCGCAGCGGTCCGTGCTGCACGGGTTCAACTCGCGCCGGCGGGGCGCGGTCTCCGCAATTTGCGGATCAGCCACTGCACCGGACCATAGGTCGCGTACGAGACGAACATCGCGAACAACATGGTCGGCGGATCGATGGCGATTCCGATCAGCAGCGGACCGATCACGAAAGCGAGGTACGAATACTTGATGCGCGCGGTGACTTCGACACCCTTGAGGCTGAGGTAGCTGAACGACGACACCATGAGCGCGGCTGCGTAGCCGGTGATCGCGAATGCCAGGATCAGGCCCGGAAGTCCGGGCTCACGCCACTTGGAGAAGAACCACACGAATGCGGCCACCGTGGCCGCAGCCGAGGGGCTCGCGAGCCCCTGGAAATAGCGCTTGTCGCTGGTGGACGTGACCACGTTGAAGCGCGCCAGTCGCAGCGCCGCACACAATGCGTAGAAGAAGGCGATGATCCAGCCGAACTGCCGCCACTCGTGCCCGTATTCGCCGATACGGACCACACCCCACTGATACACCAGGACGGCGGGCGCTAGGCCGAAGGCCACCATGTCCGCGAGACTGTCGAACTCCTTGCCGAAGGAACTCTCGGTCTTGGTCCAGCGCGCGACCCGGCCGTCGACGCCATCGAACAACAGGGCGATGAAAACGGCGCCACCCGCCACGGCGAAGTTGCGGTCGATGGCGGCGACGATGGAATAGAAGCCCGAGAACAGGCAGCCGGTGGTGAGCAGATTCGGCAACAGGTAGACGCCGCGCCTGCGCGGAGAAACGGTGTTCGAGATGTCCGCGTTCACGGCCGGCATCATAGGCGAATCCCCCACCTGATACACTCTCGCGCCTCCATGCGCTGGTCTCAATACCCGGTCAACACGACCAAAGAAACTCCCGCCGATGCCGATGTCGTGAGCCAGCAGCTCATGCTGCGTGCGGGCCTCATCCGCAAGCTCGCCGCGGGCCTCTACACCTGGATGCCGCTGGGCCTGCGCGCCATGCGCAAGGTCGAAAATATCGTCCGCGAGGAGATGGATCGTGCCGGTGCGCTCGAAGTCCTGATGCCGGCCGCCATCCCCGCCGAGTTGTGGGTGGAATCCGGCAGGTGGGACAAGTTCGGGCCGGAGCTGTTGCGGTTCAAGGACCGACACGACCGCGACTTCTGCGTGGGCCCGACGCACGAGGAAGTCATCACCGACATCGCGCGCAACGAGCTCAAGAGCTACCGCCAGCTGCCGGTGAACTTCTACCAGGTGCAGATGAAGTTCCGCGACGAGCGCCGGCCGCGCTTCGGCGTGATGCGGGCGCGCGAATTCCTCATGAAGGACGCCTACTCGTTCGACATCAGCCCCGAGGCGATGCAGAAGAGCTACGACGCCATGCACAAGGCCTACACGGCCATCTTCACGCGCTTGCAGCTGAAGTTCCGGTCCGTGGTCGCGGACACGGGCGCCATCGGCGGGTCGGCCTCGGAAGAATTCCACGTGCTGGCCGAATCGGGCGAAGACGCGATCGCGTTCTCCGACGGCGATTCGTATGCCGCCAACCTCGAGATGGCCGTCGCCCTGCCGCCCGCGACGCCGCGCGCGGCGCCGGGCGCCGCGATGACCGAGGTCGCCACGCCCAACGCGCGCACCATCGAGGAAGTCGGGCGTCAGCTCAAACTACCCGCCAGCCGTCTCGTGAAGACGCTGCTGGTCGAAGGCAGCGAAGGTGGCGTAGTCGCGCTGCTGGTACGCGGAGACCACGAGCTCAACGCGGTCAAGGCGCAGAAGCTGCCTGGCGTCGCCAACCCGTTGCGCATGGCCTCGCACGAGGCGATCGCCGCCGGTACGGGCGCGGAGGCCGGGTTTCTCGGACCGGTGGGATTCAAGGGCAAGGTCTACGCCGACCACTCGGTGGTCGCCATGGCGGACTTCGTCTGCGGCGCCAACAAGAAAGATGCGCACTTCACCGGCGTCAACTGGGGCCGGGACCTGCCCGAGCCCGACGCGGTCGACATCCGCAACGTCATCGCGGGAGACCCCTCACCCTCGGGCAAGGGCACGCTGGGCATCGCGCGCGGTATCGAAGTCGGACACGTCTTCGCGCTCGGCCAGAAATACAGCGAGGCCATGGGCGCCACGGTGCTCGACGAAACCGGCAAGCAGGCCACGATGTACATGGGCTGCTACGGCATCGGTGTGACACGTGTCGTTGCCGCCGCCATTGAACAGAATCATGATGCGCGCGGCATCATCTGGCCGGACGCCATCGCGCCCTTCCAGGTGGTCGTGGTTCCGATCAACGCCCCGAAGTCCCAGCGTGTCCGTGAAACAGCCGAACGCCTCTACGACGAGCTCATTGCCGCGGGCATCGATGCCCTGCTCGACGATCGCGACGAACGTCCCGGCGTCAAATTCGCCGACTCGGAGCTCATCGGCATCCCGCACCGCGTGGTCGTGGGCGATCGCGGCCTGGAGAAAGGCGTGCTCGAATACCGGCACCGCCGCTCCGAGACCTCCGAGGAATTCCCGGCCGGCGATGCACTCGCGTTCCTGCGCGGGAAGCTGGCGGGCTAACTACGTGATCCGCGGCATGCGCCTCCTGCTGCCGCTGCTCGCCCTGCTGCCGCTGCACGCGCAGGCCGCGCCGGCGGCCGACGCGCAACGCGAACCCGAGCTCAAGGGCGTGGTCCAGCACGCCATCGACACGGCGGAGTGTTTCGAAGACAAGTACGAGTCGGCGGTCTGGTACAAGATGATGGAGCCGCGGCTGCGCAACCGCGTGCCGGACCGCGACGAGCGCATGGCGCTGCTCAAGAACGTGTTCTGCGAGGCCAACCGGGCCGGCGAGATCCGTCTGCCGCCCGGCCTCGTGATGGGCATCATCGACATCGAGAGCGGCTTCAACCGGTACGCGGTGTCGTACGCGGGCGCGGTGGGTCTCATGCAGGTCATGCCGTTCTGGCCGGAGACGCTCGGCATGCGCCGCCACCAGCTCACCAAGATTCCCGAGAACATCCGCATGGGCTGCGCGATCTTCCGCGCCTATCTGCGCCGCGAGAACAACAACATCGCGCGCGCATTGGCGCGGTACAACGGCAGCACCGGCAAGCGCTGGTACTCCGACAAGGTGATCGCCCAGTGGACGCGCTGGAACGGCGCGGACGACCTGGGACGCACCGCGGATCAGCCCGACGTGAAACTCGTCGTGCGCTGAATCGTCGCGGGGTCGACGTCGACGCTGTCGACGGCCGTGACCTTCGACGCAGACGATCCTTCCCACAACCACGTCT
>DATEII010000054.1:0-6339 GCA_035279135.1 Steroidobacteraceae bacterium | reverse complement strand
ACATTGAAATGGCGCGACATCTGGTAGGAGACGGTGTGTACCACCGCATCACCGAATTCGAGATACGCATTGGGCGTGATCTCGTGCATGTCGCCGACCTTGAGCTTGGCGCTGAGCGGCTTGCCGCCGCGCTCGAGATCGAGATCCACGGTACCGCCGACCGAGTCGTCGACCACCTGCTCGAGCGGCTCGAACTCGGACACGAGCTTGCCGTTCACGCGCACCAGCACGTCGCCGGGCTGCAACGTGCCATCCCCGGGACCCCCGGGCAGCACTTCGTTGACCACCAGCATGCCGGTGAGCGCCGGGAATGCCTTGCGCGCGGACTCCTCGGTCTTTTCGTTGAGGCCGAGGCGGCGCAGCTCGTCGTACGGGGTGTAGTGGAACACCACCTGCAACGAACCGCGCGACACCGCCTTGCCGGCCTGGATGAGCTCGAGCACGCGCTTCACGCGTCCCAGCGGTAGATAGAAGCTCGAGGCGTTGCCGGTGGCGCCGCCGGCATTGAGCGCCACCACGCGGCCCTGGATGTCGATGACCGGCGAACCGGACGAACCACCCGAGGTGCCCGAGGCGGCCTGCAGGTAGAAGGTGTTGAAGTCGTTGTACTTGCCGATGCCGTATTCCGGCGCGTCGCGATCCAGCTTCGCCAGCGTGCCGGCGAGGATGGAGAGCTGCTCACCGGCGTTGTTGCCGATGACGCGGATCTCGCGGCCGATCTGCGCGCCGTCCGGATACAGCGGCAACGAACGCGGCTTGATGAAACGCAGCTTCTTCGGGTCGTAACGATAGATGCCGAAGTCGTGGATCGGGTCGCGGTACACGGGGTACAGCTGCACTTCCTCGCGGTTCAGGAAGGTGGCTTCGGAAGTCACCGGGCCGGGCGTGACCACGTGGCGGTTCGTGAGGATCAGGCCGCGCTCGGCGTCGACCACGAAGCCGGTGGCCTGGGCCGAGGAATTCCACTCGGTGTCGAAGGCCCGGGTCTGGTCGATCTCGATCGCGACCACGCTTTCCGCGACGCGCGCCAGCGTGCCGCGCCAGGCGGCGCTTTCGCCTTCGCTCTGCGGGATCGCGGCCTGGGTCGCGGCGGACTGCGCCGCCACCTGCTGCTGGACGGACTGCGGTTGCGGGCCCTGGGCCAGGGCCGCGGGCGCCATGGCGTGAGCAACGAAAACCAGAGCCAGCATCAATATCCGGCGTAGCGTCATGCGTCGTCCTTCAGTTTGTTAGGGTCGCTCACCGCCACAGGACCAGTGCCCACACGACGGCGAGCAGGGTCAGGGAGGTGAACACGGCCGCAGAGCCGATGTCCTTGGCCAGGCCCGAGAGCTTGTGACGCTCGAGCCCGATGCGGTCGACAGTGGCCTCGATGGCGCTGTTGATCAGCTCCACGATCAGCACGATGAACATCGGCGCCACCAGCAGCACGCGCTCGATGCCATTGCGGCCTAGCCACAGCCCGAGGGGAATGACCACCACCGCGAGGGCGAGTTCCTGCCGGAAGGCGGCCTCCTCGCGCCAAGCCCCGGAGAAACCCTTCATGCTCGTGCCGATGGCACGTATCACGCGCATGAATCCGGTTGGCTTGAGGCGGTCGCCCAGGTCGTTCATCGGGCCGGACTGTACCAGAGCGCCCAAACTGTTTATGAACGCCGTCCCGACTTTCTAAAGGCGGGACGGCGTTTTCCGATGTGGGGCGCAGCCCCTGGCGAGGGTCGCCTAAGCGGCGGCAGGTTTCCAGGTCAGGTCGAGCTGGCGTGCCGCGCGCACGTCATCCAGTCGGCGCACCGTCATGGTGTGCGGAGCGGAGGTCACGAGGTCCGCCTGCGCTTCGGCTTCCTTCTGGATCGCGACCATGGCGTCGATGAAGCCATCGAGCGCTTCCTTGCTCTCCGTCTCCGTGGGCTCGATCAACAGGCACTCGGGAACGAGCAGCGGGAAGTACGTGGTCGGCGCATGGAAGCCGTAATCCAGTAAGCGTTTAGCGATGTCCATCGCCGAGACGCCGAGATCGTTCTTCTGCTTCTTGGCCGTGATGATGAACTCGTGGCTGGCGCGGCGATTCGGGTAGGCCGGATCGAAGCCGGCCTTCGCCAGGCGCGCCATCAGGTAGTTCGCGTTCAGAGTGGCGAACTCGCCCACGCGGTGCATGCCTTCGCGGCCCAGCATGCGCATATAAATGTATGCACGCAGCAGCACCCCCGCGTTGCCCATGAAGGCCGACAGGCGGCCGATGGACTGCGGCAGGTCCTTTTCCGTGAGCCAGCGGTACTTGTCGCCTTCCTTGCCCACCACCGGGATCGGCATGAACGGCAGCAGGCGCGAGCTCACGCCCACGGCACCCGCGCCCGGACCACCGCCGCCGTGCGGCGTCGAGAAGGTCTTGTGCAGGTTCATGTGGATCACGTCGAAGCCCATGTCACCGGGGCGCACCTTGCCGAGGATGGCGTTGAGGTTGGCGCCGTCGTAATACAGCAGGCCGCCGGCGTCGTGAACGATCTTCGCGACTTCCTGGATGCGACGTTCGAACACGCCGCAGGTCGACGGGTTGGTCAGCATGATGCCGGCGGTGTTCGGACCCACGGCCGCCTTGAGCGCCTCGACGTCCACGTCGCCGTCGTCGTTGACGGGGATCTCCTTGACCACGCAGCCGCACATCGTGGCCGTGGCAGGGTTGGTGCCGTGCGCGGCGACGGGCACGATGATCTCGTTGCGCGCGAGATCGCCGCGTGCGCGGTGATAGGCGCGGATCATCGCGACGCCGGCGAACTCGCCGTGCGCGCCGGCCATGGGCGACAGCGCCACGCCCTGCATGCCGGTGACTTCCTTCAGCATCTCCTGCAGCTCGAACATGCAGGCCAGGAAACCCTGGCCGGTCGATTCGGGCGCCAGCGGATGGCGATTGAGGAACCCCGGCAGCATGGCGTACTGGTTACACGCCTTGGGGTTGTACTTCATCGTGCACGATCCCAGTGGATAGAAGTGCGTGTCGATGGAGAAGTTGAGCTGCGAGAGCTTGGTGAAGTGGCGCACCACTTCGAGCTCGCTCACTTCGGGCAGCAGCGGCTTGGACTTGCGACGCAGATTTTCCGGGATGTCGGACGCGACCTCGTTGGGCGTGCCCTGTTCGGTGGGCCACTGGCCATACGAGCCGCGCGTCGGACGCGAGTATTCGAAGATGATCTTTTCGGGATGTTTGAGCATTGCCATATTCGTTCTCTCCCTCAGGCCGCGCGCACGGCGGCTTTGAGAGTTTCGGCCAGCGCATCGGCGTAGGACTTGATGTCGGCCGCGGTGCGCGTCTCGGTGGCGCAGACCAGCAGCGCGTTGCCGAGCTCGGGGTAGTCCGAGGAGAGGTCGACCCCGCCGACGATGCCGCGACGCGCGAGCTCCGCGAGCACCGGCGCGACCGGACGATCGAGCAGCAGCACGGCCTCGTGGAAGCGCGGCTTCTCGAACGCCAGCTTCACGCCCTTGACGCGCGTCAGCGCAGCGACCAGTTCCTGCGTGTTGCGATGGCACTCGTTCGCCACGCGCGCCAGGCCCTCGGGGCCTAACAAGCTCAGGTAGATGGTGGCAGCCGTGACCAGCAGGCCCTGGTTCGTGCAGATGTTGGAGGTCGCCTTGCCACGGCGGATGTGCTGCTCGCGCGCCTGCAGCGTGAGCGCGAAGCCCTGCTTGCCATTGGCATCGACGGTGCGGCCGACGATGCGGCCCGGCATCTGGCGCACGAATTCCATCTTGGTGGTCAGGAACCCGGCATATGGGCCGCCCGAGGACAGCGGCACGCCGAGCGGCTGGCAGTCACCACAGGCGATGTCGGCGCCCTTGGCGCCCCACTCGCCGGGCGGCTTGAGGATGCCCAGCGAAGTCGGGTTCACCGACGCGATGACCATGATGTTGTTGGCATGCGCCCAGTCGGTGAGCGCGTCCACGTCTTCGAGCACGCCGAAGAAGTTCGGCTGCTGGATCACGAGCGCGGTGATGTCCTCACCCTCGTACTTCTTGAGATCGGCGAGCGCGAGCTGACCCTTCGGGCACGGGATCTCTTCGAAGCGCACGCCCTGGCCGCTGGCCGTGGCCACACCCACCTTGCGGTAGTTGGGGTTCACGGTGGTCGGCACGAGGATGCGCTGCGACTTCGACTTGCGATGCGCGCGGATGGACATGAGCGCGGCCTCGGCGACGGCCGAGCCGCCGTCGTACAGCGACGCGTTGGACACGTCGAGTCCGGTCAGCGACGTGATCATGGTCTGGTATTCGTAGATCAGCTGCAGCGTGCCCTGCGAGGCCTCGGCCTGGTACGGCGTGTACGCGCTGTAGAACTCGCCGCGCGTGGTCACGGCCCACACCGCGGAGGGAATGTGGTGCTCGTAGGCGCCTGCGCCGATGAAGTTCAGCGGCGTGCCGTCCTGCGCGGCGCGCGCCGACATGAGCCGGCCGACCTGCATTTCGTTCAGAGCGTCCGGGATGCCGGCCAGCGACTCGATTCGCAGGCTTTTCGGGATCTCGTCGAACAGGTCGTCGATCTTCTTCGCGCCGATGGCGTCGAGCATCTGCTCGACGTCCTCGGGGGTATGGGGAATGAACGGCATGTCAGCCCTCCGCGGCCAGGTGGGCCTGGTACTCGGCGGCGCTCAGCAGGCCGTTGGGCGCACCATTGGGTTTCATGCGCGCGATCCAGCCACCGCCATAAGGTTCGGAATTGATGAGCTCGGGCGTGCTGCCGAGCGCAGCGTTGCCTTCGATGACCGAGCCTGCGATCGGCGCGTACACGTCGGAGGCGGCCTTCACGGACTCCACCACCGCGAACGCGTCGCCGGCCTTCAGCGTCTTGCCCGCCTCGGGCACGTCGACGAACACCAGGTCACCCAGCGCGCCCTGCGCATGGTCGGTGATGCCGACTTCGACATTGCCATCGGCCAGCGTGCGCACCCACTCGTGCGACTTGGTGTACTTGAGATCGGCGGGAATGTTGCTCATGGAAAATGCTCCGTTGGGAATTCTTCAGCTGACCAGGACCTGTCCCTTGCGGACGAAGGGCGCCTTGACCACGCGTGCGTTGAGTAGTTTGCCGCGGACGTCCACCTGCACGGCGGCGCCGGTATCGCGCGACACGCGCGCGAGCGCGATGGACTTCTCCATCGTCGGGGAGAACGTGCCGCTGGTTATTTCACCGATCTCCTGGGCACCGTCGCCGGCCGCGCTGATCACCTTCTGGTGGCCGCGCAACACGCCGCGGTCTTCGAGCACCAGGGCGACCAGCTTCTTCTTCAGGCCCGTCGCCTTCAGCGACTCGAGCGCCTTGCGGCCGATGAAGTCACGCGACGGGTCGTCGAACGAGACGGTCCACGACAGTCCCGACTCCAGCGGGTTCTGCGATTCGTCCATGTCGTTGCCGTAGAGATTCATGGCGGCCTCGAGCCGCAGCGTGTCGCGTGCGCCGAGTCCGGCGGACTTCACGCCACGCGAGTTGAGCTCGCGCCACAGATCCGCGGCCTCGTGGGCCGGCAGCATGATTTCGAAGCCGTCCTCGCCGGTGTAGCCGGTGCGCGCCACGAACCAGTCGTCGAGCTGCTGGCCGACGAATACATCGAGCGCCATCGCGGCCGACCGTTGTTCCGGCGACATCAGCTCCGCGACCTTGGCGCGCGCATTCGGCCCCTGGACGGCGAGCATGCCAAGATCGGTACGCTCGGTGAGCGTGACGCCAAAAGGCTCGGCCACCTTGCGCATCCACGCGAGATCCTTGTCGCGCGTGCCGGCGTTCACGACGATGCGGAACCAGCTCTCGTCGATGAAATAGATGATGAGGTCGTCGATGACCCCGCCCGCCTCGTTGAGCATGCAGCTGTACAGCGCCTTGCCGGAAACCTTGAGCTTGGCCACGTCGTTGGCCACCAGCTTCGAGAGGAAAGCGCGGACCTGCGCGCCGCGCGCGTCGATCACACACATGTGCGAGACGTCGAAGACGCCGGCGTCGCGGCGCACCGCGTGGTGCTCCTCGATCTGCGAACCGTAGTTGACCGGCATGTCCCAGCCGCCGAAATCGACCATGCGGGCGCCGAGTGCGACGTGCAGGTCATATAGAGGTGTGCGTCTGCCCAAGGTTTTCTCCCGGTGCCCCGCGTGGCACCAATAAAAAAGGGCGGGGAGGAGAAAATGGGGACATTCCTCGTTTCCGAAGCAAACGGGGACGTACCTCCGCATTGCATCGGTCGAGTGACGCGCACCTGGCGAGGTGCGTCCCCGTTTGCCCGCGAAGCGGGGAAACGAGGAATGTCCCCGTTTTCTACTCCCCGCCCCTCTGTCCTTGGACCTGAGAGATCGGGCCCT
>DATEII010000053.1:0-2071 GCA_035279135.1 Steroidobacteraceae bacterium | reverse complement strand
GCGCACCATCCGCATCCCGGTGCACATGATCGAGACCATCAACAAGCTGAACCGCATCTCGCGGCAGATGCTGCAGGAGATGGGCCGCGAGCCGACGCCGGAAGAGCTGGCCGTGCGCATGGAGATGCCGGAAGACAAGGTCCGCAAGGTGCTCAAGATCGCCAAGGAGCCCATCTCGATGGAAACTCCGATCGGCGACGACGAGGACTCACACCTCGGCGACTTCATCGAGGACACGAGTGTCGCGTCCCCGATCGACCAGGCCACCATGGAGTCGCTGCGTGAGACCACGCACTCAGTCCTTGCGCAACTGACCCCGCGCGAAGCCAAGGTGCTGCGCATGCGCTTCGGCATCGACATGAACACCGACCACACGCTGGAAGAGGTCGGCAAGCAGTTCGACGTGACGCGCGAGCGCATTCGCCAGATCGAGGCGAAGGCGCTGCGCAAGCTGCGGCATCCGAGCCGCAGCGAGCAGCTGCGCAGCTTCCTCATCGAAGACTGATCGGCGTTCGAAGCAGACCGGAAAGGCCGCCCCTTCTTCAAAGAACGGGCGGCCTTTTTCATTCAGGAGCCACGGAAGATGGACCAACGACTCATCAGCTTCCTGTCCATGCAGCTCTTCACACTGCCGCTGGTCCTGGCCTGCGCCGTGGGCGTGGTGATCGGACTCTCCCAGGCGCAACTCGGCCCACGCGCGCGCACGGGCGCGGCCGGCTTCGCCCTGCTGCTGCTCGCGCAGCTGCTGACCGTGCTGCAGAACTACCTGACGGTGTACCGGTACGAAGGCGACTACCGGCAGATGGCCACCATGTCGGTGCTGTTTGCCGTCGCACGGATCGGCCTGGAGCTCGCGGGCCTCGTCGCCCTGATCCTCGCGGTCTTCCACCGCGAAAAGCGCGCGGCCTGATTCAGCGCGGCGCGCCGAGGAACGGCCGCGTGAGCTGCACGCGGATCAGGTATCCCGCGTGATTCGGATGCACGCGGTCCTCGACCCAGATGTCATCGCGCGGCTTGCCATCCGGCGTGAGCATCGCATCCCAGAGATCGATGAACCCGAGGTCCGGCTGCGTCGCGACGTACTCGCGGATCACGCGATTGGTCTCACGCCGTTGCGGCGCCTCGTCCCAGCGCCCGGGTCCCGGCGTGATGCTCGAGTAGACGATGGACACTGCCGGTAGTTTGGCATGCACGAGCTTCACGAAGGTCCGGAAATCCTCGAGCACCTGCGCGGGCGTGCGACCGTTGTGGACGTCGTTGCCGCCGACGTGCAGCACGATGAGCCGCGGCGCATACGGTGTGACCAGGCGATCCACGTAGTGGATGAGATCGCGGAACTGGAATGAATCGATGCCGCGATTGATCAGCGTGTAACCGGCCAGGTCCTCGTGGATGCTTTTCCAGCGATAGAACTGTGAATCGCCCGCGAACAGGATGGCACCCTGGGGCGGTGGCGTGGCGCGATCCGCGGCCGCGTACTCCGCCACCTTCTGTTCGAACTTCGCCGCAAGCTCGGGCGACTGTGCCCCCGCCTCTGCAACCATCACCAGCGCTCCCACCAGGGCGAGCATCCGAAATCCGCGCATGTTCAAAGCCTCGCGAGTACCGCCCGGAAGATCCGGAGCGCATCCTCGTAACCCGAGGTCAGCGCTCCCACGCCAATTCTGAAGTGCGCGGGCAGGTCGAAACAATCTCCCGGCGCCAGGAGTACGCCGTCGCGGGCCAGCAGCTCACAGAGCGCACGCGCATCGCGTCCATCGCGCAGGTGAGGGAAACACGTGGTGCCGCCGGCCGGCGGCGTCCAGGCCAGTGCGTCGCGCTGCTCGTGCATGAACTTGGAGAGCAGCGCGAGGTTTGCGCCGGAAACCTTGCGCAGGCGTTCGAGCACCTGCGCGGCGTGCGCCAGCACATGCGCCCCGATCGCCTCGGCGAGCGGTGAACACGAGATCGTGAAATAGCTGCGGAGATTCATGAGCGCTTCACGACGCGAGGCGTCGGCGTCTACCAGCCACCCGAGGCGCAGGCCCGGGATCGAAAGCGCCTTGGCAAAATCCCCGAGCACGATGGTGTT
>DATEII010000052.1:0-5067 GCA_035279135.1 Steroidobacteraceae bacterium | reverse complement strand
TGCTGGAAATCCGCGTGCAGTACTACGCGCTGCTGCGCGAACAGGCCGGCCGCAGCGCCGAAACCCTGGCCACACGCGCCCGCACCCCGCGCGAGCTGTATACCGAGCTCGCGGCGAAGTACCCGTTCACCCTGCCCGCCGAGATGCTGCGCGTGGCCATCAATGCCGAGTTCGGCGACTGGTCGCAGCCGCTCAAGGCCGGCGACGCGGTGGTGTTCATTCCCCCGGTAGCCGGCGGATGAGCAGCCCCTTCACGTTCAGCAGCGCGCCGCTCGATCCCGCGGCCCTGCAAGGAAACCTGCGCGACGAGCAGTGCGGCGGCTTTGCCGCGTTCGAAGGCTGGGTGCGCAATCACAACGAAGGCCACGCGGTCACGCGACTCGAGTACGAGGCCTTCGCCGAGCTCGCCGAGAAAGAAGGCGCGCGCATCGTGCAGGCCGCGATCGAGAAGTTCGGCGTCACGCGCGCGGCCTGCGTGCATCGCATTGGCTCGCTGGCGATCGGCGACATCGCCGTGTGGGTCGGCGTCAGCGCCGTGCATCGCGATGAGGCATTTCGCGCCTGCCGCTTCATCATCGATGAAGTCAAGCATCGCGTGCCGATCTGGAAGAAGGAGCACTACGTCAATGGTGACTCCGGCTGGGTGAACTGCGAGCGCTGCGCGAGCGCTGGAGAAAATGGGGACATTCCCCATTTGCATGAAAAAGGGGACGCACCTGCGGAAGGTGCGTCCCCTTTTTCCTGCGAAGCAGGCAAACGGGGAATGTCCCCATTTTCTCCAGCGCCCGCGCCTGACTACTCGCGCCAGGTCGCGCTGCGTGAAGTGGGCGCCGCGGGACAGGCACGACTGCGCGCCGCCTCGGTGCTCGTGATCGGCGCGGGTGGACTCGGCGTCCCGGTATTGCAGTACCTCGCGGGCGCCGGCGTCGGCCGGCTCGGCATCGTCGATGGCGACCGGCTCGAGCCCTCGAACCTGCATCGGCAGACCTGGTATGCACTGGCCGACTGTGGCCGTGAGAAGGCCACGCTCGCCGCCGACCGTGTGCGTGCGCTCAACCCCGAGGTGAGCGTCGAGACGCATGCCCTGAGACTCGATGCGGGAAATGCCGAACGCCTCGTGCACGGTTACGACCTGGTGCTCGACTGCAGCGACAACTTCAGCACCAAGTTCCTGCTCAATGACGTCGCGCTGCGCACGGGCAAGCCGGTGCTGTTCGCGAGCGTCTATCAATATGAAGGCCAGTTGCAGTTCGTCACGGGTGAGGCGAGCTCACCCTGCCTGCGCTGCGTGTGGCCGGAAGCCACGCGCGACGGGCTCGTCGGCAATTGCGCCGAAGCGGGTGTGCTGGGGCCGGTGCCGGGTGTGTTCGGCAGCCTGCAGGCGCTCGAAGCGCTCAAACACCTGCTCGGGCTTCCGGGGCTGGCCGCCAACGAAATGCTGATCTTCGACCTCGTCACGCTGAGCACGCAGCGGCTGCGCGCGCGGCGCGCGCCGGATTGCGTCGCGCATGCACGCGCCGGCGGGCCGGCCATCACGCCGGCCGAGCCCGAAGGCCTCGAAGTGCGATTCGCATCGCTCGCCGATGCCACGGCCGCCGGGTTCACGCTGGTCGACGTGCGCGATTCGCAGGAGCGCATCGCCGAACCCATGCCCGGGAGCCTGCACCTGCCGATGAGCAGACTGCTGGTCCAGGCCTCGGAGCTCGCGCTCGACGGACACTATCTACTGGTGTGCGCCACGGGCCGGCGCAGCGCCGCCGCCGCCGATCTGCTGCGCTCGCAGGGATTGCGCGAATGCCGCAGCCTGCGCGGCGGCCTCAAGGGCCTCAAGTCCATCGCTTGAAGCACGCGACGTCCGCATTGCTGGCGTTGTTGCTCGCATCGCCGGCGATCCATGCCAGCGGCGATCACCCCTTGCTGGAGCTCGCGCGCGAGCGCGCCGATGAACCCGACGAGTTCGAACGCGGCGCATCCGACGGCTCGTCCGTGCGCGAAGCGCGTCATGCGCTCGAGCAGGCCCACGCGCCCGCCGATGCCGACTGCGCGAACTCGATCGGGGCCGCACGCTTCGCCGCGCTTCACATGCAGCTCGCCGCGTCGAATGCGGAGGCCGGCGATCTCGCGGCGGCTGCCGAGAGTTACCGCCATGCTCATGCCTGCCGGCCGCGCGATCCCGACGTCCTCGCGGCACTGGCCGGCGTGTTGTTCGACGCACGCAACCTGCGCGGCACGCGTGAAGCCATCA
Source organism: Steroidobacteraceae bacterium (assembly GCA_035279135.1). Taxonomy (GTDB): domain Bacteria; phylum Pseudomonadota; class Gammaproteobacteria; order Steroidobacterales; family Steroidobacteraceae; genus CADEED01. The sequence continues at coordinate 2,822 of DATEII010000052.1, read as the reverse complement.
GCGCGGCGTTGGCGCTCGATCCGCGTTCGGTGAGCAGCAACCGTATCGCGGCCAATCTCGACTTCGTCGAGGAACACTGGGCCGACGCGATTTCACGCTTCCGCTACGTGGCCTCGAGCGACGAGGATCGCCGCCAGGCGGGCTACGGCCAGCTCATGTACTGGCTCGCACAACTGCGCGGCGGCATCGCGAAGCCCGAGTTCGTGGCGCGCAAACCCGCCGAGTCCTGGCCGCAGCCCCTGCTGCTCTACATGCGCGGCGAATACACCGAGGCCGAGCTGGTTGCCCCCATCAACGCCGGGGACCGCGACGACAACGTGATCCCGAACACCAGCACCGACGAACGCCTCTGCGAGGCATTGTTCTACGTCGGCGAAGAGCACTGGGCACGCGGCCAGCCCGAAGTGGCACGCGACTACTTCGCCGCGCTCGTGAACATCAAGGTGCTCTACTTCCTCGAACACGGCCTCGCCCTTGCGGAGATAGCGAAGCTCCGAAAGTAAGGGTTGTGCCTGGCAGGTGGGGACGGGCGGTAGTGGTAGAGGTGACGGCGCGCGTTTCATGGCTTTGGAACGCGTAGGGCTCCGGAAGATTCGAACGCGCGCTCCCGCAACCGCGACCTTGAAAGCCCGCCCTCTTGTTACAGAAAAATGAGGAATGTCCCCATTTAGCCCGGCCGGATCTGCCCGTTCCCGCGCACCACGTACTTGTACGAGGTGAGCTGCTCGACACCCACCGGCCCGCGGGCATGGAAGCGATCCGTCGAGATGCCGATCTCGGCACCCATGCCGAACTCGCCGCCATCGGCGAACTGCGTTGAGGCGTTGTGCAGCACGATGGCGCTATCTACCCGGTCGAGGAAGCGCTGCGCGGTCGCCGCGTTCGAAGTGACGATGCTCTCGGTGTGGGCCGAGCCGTATTTCGCGATGTGCTCGATGGCGGCATCGACGCCGTCCACGACGCGCGCCGCGATGATGGCGTCGAGATACTCGGTGTACCAGTCCTGCTCGGTGGCGGGCTTCACGCGCGCGTCGACTTTCTGAACGTCGGCATCGCCGCGCACTTCGCAGCCGGCATCGAGCAGCTCGCGCACCACGGGCGCCAGCAGCGTGGCGGCGCCCGCGCGGTCCACGAGCAGGGTTTCGGCGGAACCGCAGATCCCGGTGCGTCGCATCTTGGCGTTTTTCACGATGGCGAGCGCCATGGCGGGGTCCGCATCGCGATCGACATACACGTGGCAGACACCTTCGAGATGTCCGATCACGGGCACGCGCGCCTCGGCCTGCACGCGCGCCACGAGACTCTTGCCGCCGCGGGGCACGACCACGTCGATGTACTCCGTCATCGAGGACAACATGTAACCCACCGCCGCCCGGTCGGTGGTCGGGACGAGCTGGATGGCAGCCGCAGGCAGGTCAGCCGCGCGCAGTCCGTCCACGAGGCAGGCGTGGATGGCGCGGCTCGAGTGCACGCTTTCGGAGCCGCCTCGCAGGATCGCCGCATTGCCGGACTTGAGGCACAAGGTGCCCGCATCGCAGGTCACGTTGGGACGGCTCTCGTAGATGATGCCTACCACGCCGAGCGGCACGCGCACGCGCGAGATGTCGAGGCCGTTGGGCCGCGTCCAATGTGCCGTGGTGGCGCCGATGGGATCGTCGAGCGCGGCGATGTCCTCGACGCCTCGCGCCATGGCCTCGATGCGCTTGTCATCCAGGGCCAGCCGATCGAGCATCGCACCGGACAACCCCTTGGCGCGCGCGGCCTCCATGTCCTTCTCATTCGCGGCTAACAACTCGGCCTTGCGCGCGCGCAGTGCGGCCGCAATGGCCGCCAGCGCGCGGTTCTTGGTGGCGGTGCTGGCGAGCGCCAGCCCGGCGGCCGCAGCCACGGCTTCGCGCCCGAGCATCTGCATCACGGCGGCGTGTTCGAATTCGGTCTGGTCGATGGCGGCGTTCATGGTGTTACCTCTTCAGGCGGACGCGAAGTCCGCGCGCATCATCACGAGATCGTCGCGATGGATGATTTCGTCGCGGCCGCGGAAACCGAGCAGCGCCTCGATGTCGGCGCTGCGCTTGCCGACGATGCGCGCGGCGTCGCGATCGCTGTAGGCGATCATGCCACGCGCGATCTCGTTACCGTCCCGGTCGAGCACGCTCACGGTATCGCCGCGCGCGAACCGGCCGCTCACCGCGACCACGCCGGCGGGCAGCAGGCTCTTGCCGGAGCGCAGCGCCTGCAATGCACCGGCATCGATGGTCACCGCACCACTCGGGCGCAGCGATCCGGCGATCCACTGCTTGCGCGCGTTCTCGGGATTCTGTGCCGGCAGGAACCAGCTGCAATCGGCGCCCTCTTCCAGCCGCGCGACTGGATGCAGCGGCGCGCCGGCCGCGATCGCCATGGCACAGCCGGCCGAAGTCGCGATTCTTGCCGCGGCGATCTTGGTGGCCATGCCTCCCGAACCCACGGCCGAGGCGGAGCCGCCACCCATGGCCTCGATCTCGGGCGTGATTTCCCGCACCTCGGGAATCAAACGCGCTGTCGGGTCGCGATTGGGATCGGCCGTGTACAGGCCGGAGACATCGGACAGCAGCAGCAGACAGTCGGCGCTGGTCATCTGCGCCACGCGCGCCGCGAGCCGGTCGTTGTCGCCATAACGGATCTCGGTGGTCGCGACCGTGTCGTTTTCATTGATGACCGGCAGCGTGCCCAGCTCCAGCAACTCGGACAACGTGGCGCGCGCATTAAGGTAACGGCGGCGGTGCTCGCTGTCCTCGAGAGTCAGCAGGATCTGCGCCACCGTGACGCCTGCGGCAGCGAAC
>DATEII010000051.1:0-18809 GCA_035279135.1 Steroidobacteraceae bacterium | reverse complement strand
AAATTCCCGTACGTCATCCGCATCGTCTCGGAAATCCTCGAGTCGAATGGTTCGTCGTCGATGGCCTCGGTGTGCGGCGCCTCGCTGTCGCTGATGGACGCGGGCGTTCCGATCAAGGCGCCGGTCGCCGGCGTCGCGATGGGCCTCGTGCTCGAAGGCGAGCGCTTCAAGGTCATCACCGACATCCTGGGTGACGAAGATCACCTGGGCGACATGGATTTCAAGGTGGCCGGTTCGAAGGACGGCGTCACCGCGCTGCAGATGGACATCAAGGTCGAGGGCATCTCGCCCGAGATCATGAAGGTGGCGCTCGCGCAGGCGAAGACCGGCCGACTGCACATCCTCGGCGAGATGAACAAGGTCATCTCCAGCTAGCGCGAGAAGATGAGCGACTGGGCGCCCTCGATCATCACGCTCAAGATCGACCCGGAGAAGATCCGCGACGTCATCGGCAAGGGTGGCGCGGTCATCCGCCAGATCACCGAAGAGACCGGCACCACGATCGACATCGAGAACGATGGCACGGTCAAGATCGCCAGCGTCTCGGGCGCCGCGGGCCGCGAAGCCCAGCGCCGCATCGAGTTGATCACGGCGGACGTCGAAGTCGGTCGCGTCTACGAAGGCAAGGTCGTGCGCCTGATGGACTTCGGCGCGTTCGTCACGATTCTCCCGGGCCGCGACGGACTGGTGCACATCTCGCAGATCAGCGAGGAGCGCGTCGAGAAGGTGTCGGACAAGCTCAAGGAAGGCGACAACGTGCGCGTGAAGGTTCTGGAAGTCGACCGCCAGGGTCGGGTGCGCCTGAGCATGCGGAACGTCGACGCGGCGTAAGCCGGGTCGAGGAACTGACTGCGTTGACGCCGCCTTTCTGGGCGGCGTCTTCGCTTCTGGGGGAGGAATTCTGCTTTCGCTTTTTCCACTGACGGACGACTTCGCCGCGGAGATCGGCGATCTCGACCTGCGCACGGTTCCGGCGCCGTCAGTCATGGACGAGATCCGCGCGGCCTTCGCGCGTTATGCGGTGCTGGTGTTTCCGCAGCAGCAGCTCGCCGCGGATCAGCACCTCGCGTTCGCGGAGCAGTTCGGCCCGCTCGAGCAACGCACGGTCGACGTGGCGACGAAGAAGCCGCGATTCCGCATCGACCGGCAGCTGGCCGACATCGCCAACATGGATGCCGACGGCCGCATCTGGAGCCCGGACAGCCGTCAGCGACAGTTCCAGCAGGGAAACCTGCTCTGGCATACCGACAGCTCCTTCAATTCGCCGACCGCCTACATGTCGCTGCTGTACGCGCGCTCGATCGCGCCGGTCGGTGGCAATACGGAATTCACCGATCTGCGCGCCGCCTGGGACACGCTCGAGCCATCATTGCAGGCGCGCGCACGAGTGTCGTGGGGCGAACATTCGATCCTGCATTCGCGCCGCAAGGTCGGCATCCAGGAATTCACGGCGGAGGAAATCGAGGCATTTGCGCCCGTTCTCCGGCCGCTGGTGCGCAAGCTGCCCGAGAACGATCGCACGACGCTGTACCTTGCTTCGCACATCGGCCAGATCGATGGTCTGGGTGCCGTGGAGTCCCGCGAGCTGCTCGAAGCGCTCATGTGGCATGCCACGCAAAGGCGTTTTCGTTATTCACATCGTTGGCGGGTCGGAGACCTCGTGATGTGGGACAACCGCTGCACCATGCATCGTGGCAAGCCGTACGACGACCTGCGCTGGCCCAGGGACTTTCAGCGAGCGACGACTTCTGATCGTGCCGATGCGTTCGGAGTGCGCTCAGACTGACGACGGCCGCGGGTAGGGCCATTGATTCAGCACGTGCGCGAGCCTGAACACCGCGATCATGGTGTTGGCGTCGCGCAGCGCTTCGATGTGGGCGAGCACGTCCTGAAGGGTGTAGAAGTCACAGCGCTCCAGCCAATGGCTGCCGGGTTCCGTGACGACGAACGGAAAGATGCGGTTCGGCAGCACGCCGAGACTGGGGAAGTACCCTTCGCCCAGCTTTTTCACGTTGGCTTCACGTACACCGGTTTGCTGGGCAATCCAGCCCGGGACCGCCTGCGCGCTCGTGACGGAGGAGGGCAGTCGCAGACCCGCGATGGTGACGTGTCCGCTGTGTCCTTCCTTGAACTGCACGGCGGGAAATTGTGATTGCCGGTCGTTGAGCTTCTGCAGTCCGATGAAGAACTGGCCCGTCTGCGTGTCTTTTACCACCGGCAGCAGCGTGGCGCCGTTGGTCGACACATCGCGCGAGCACGCAGGATTGGGAACCACGAATTCCAGTTCGCGCCTCGCCGTGACCCGCTCGCGCCCGTCGCGCAACTCTCGCTCGTGGAATTCCGAGCGCACGACGTCTATCCACCCCGATCCATCGGCGACCTCGCGGAACACGCGATGATTCTTCGCCGCGGCCAGCGAGTCCGCGATCCGCCGCGGATTCTCCACGCGCCATTCGCCCGGCTGGACACCCCCGCCGATCCACGCTCCCACCGGCTTCTGAAGTCGGTGCAGCAGGTTGTAGAGATTCAGTTCGAGCCGTGCCTCGGCGAGCATGCCTACCTGGATGGCCGGCAGCAGCCGCAGCGCCTCGTGGCTGCGGATCGAACCATCGTGGCTGAATCCGGAGTAGTGAGCGCTCGACGGCCGGTCATGTTCCGCCGGGCCCTTGATCTCGACATACACGGATTGAACCCGTTCGTTCAATTCGGCGGGCGCCGTGTAGTAAGACAGGGCCGGTTCGATCGCACCGATGCTCTCGGGCGAGAAGCCGGCGCGCGCCAGCAGCACCTGGTCGACGGCATCACGCCAGTTTCCCGCCGGGGCTGCCGCCAGCGGCTCGATCATGTGGCCCGACCAGATCTTGCCATCGAGATTGGAAGTCATGCGCCGCGGCTGCGTATTCGCGATCGGACGCGGGTAGTCGCACTTCGAGAAGACGACGATGTCGCCGTTCGGGCCGGCATGCCACGGAATCACGTCGACGACGTCTTCGCCGGGCCGCTTGACCATGTCGTAGCGCTCGCCGTTGCTCGAGTTCTCGTAGAACGCGAGCTGCAAAAATGAAGGCGCGCTGCTGGCCTGGCGATGCTCACGCAGGAAAAACGACGTGCTCGACGCGGACTTCTGCATCACGCAGACGAAATTCGACGGTGGCAGGGGCAGGGCGTTCAGCTCGCCGTCGAACAACTTCACCGTGGGCGCGTACCAGCGCTCCAGGATCCACGGGTTCTCATAGGGCGCGGAAAACAACACGCGACAACCCAGCTGCTCCGCCTCGCGGCGGTGCTGCATGGCGTTCCAGTAGCCGTACTTTTCGTTGGCTTCGGGATAGAAGCGGCTGCGATATTCCTTGCGCCAGATGAACTCCCACGCGAAACCGTGCGGCAGGTAGAAGATTCGCCAATGCTCATCGAGGCCGAGCGCCGCCAGGTTCATGCCGGCGGTGCGTTCCTCGAAGAAGAAACCCTTGATGTGGCCTTCGGCGTCACCGTGGTCGTAGGCCATCGCTTCCTGCGAGTAGAGGCGCAGCAGATCGGGCAGGGACATGTCGTCCGGAGTCGTTCCGCGCCTGCCGTCATCGTGCAATGCCATGTAGACCGGCTTTTCGGGCTCCGGTGGCAGCACGAAATCGCGGTTGATGATGATGCCGCCGGGTGACAGGTTGCGCAGCTCCGCGGCCAGGATCTCCTTGACGGTCTGCGCGCGATAACCCGTATAGGAATATGGCTCGTGGAGGATGCTGAGATTCAGCACCGCATCCAGCGGGCGGCCACCGAGGTCGAAGTTGCGCAGGTCCGCCTCGATGAACTCGAGGTTGGCCACGTGCGCAAAACGTTCGCGGGCCTTCGCGATGAATCCGCCGTCGTAATCGAGGCCGATGACATGGATGCGTGGATTGCACTGTGCCAGCCAGGCCGTCGCGAGACCGTCCGCGCAGCCGGCATCCAGCACCACTGCGCCGTCCTTGAGCAGCAGATGCGCCGCGCACACTGCGATCTTGTGCGCGATGGTGGTGCTCATCGCACGCAGCAGCTCCTTGCCTTGCGCCTCGTCGGCGACCTTGGGATCCAAGCTATTCCTCGAGGTTCCGGACGAACGTGAATCGCCCGGAGCGCGCGCGCATCTTGTAGAGCGCGGCCGGCCGACCACCTTCCTGGCGCTTTAGGCCGGTATCGAGCAGCAGCTCGGCCTGTTCGATGCGGCGCCGAAAGGATTTCTTCTGCAGTGGCTTGCCGATCAGGACTTCGTGGATCCGCTGCAGCTCCGGCAGCGTGAACTTCTCCGGCAGTGCGTACGCGGGAACGATCGAATACAGCGCCTTCTGCTTCAACCGGTCCCTGGCCTGCGTGATGATGAAGCGGTGGTCGAACGCGAGGTCGACTTCGTCGAGCACGTCGACGGGCACCCAGCGCGCATCACTGACGGTGTCGATGCCGGGCGCGCACTTCTGGTGGGCGATGAGCGCGGTGTAACACACGGTCACGGACCAGCCCCGCTTGTCGCGGCCGTCATTACCGATCGTGAGCAGCTGCTCGACGTAGGGCGGGGTGACACCGGTCTTCTCGAGTAGTTTGCGGTTGGCGGCGTCTTCGAGCGATTTGTCCCTCACCGGATCGACGAAGCCGCCGGGCAGACTCCACTTGCCCATGTCCGGATGGTTCGAGCGCTTCACGAGCAGGATGAGCAGCTGTTGCTCGTGGAAGGTGAACAATGCCGCATCCACCATGACCAGCACGGGTGGGTATTCCCTGGGATCGAAGTCGGCCAGGTAGGCCTTTTCGTTCATCCACTCATCGTAGCGGTTCCCGTCCCCCGCAGACAATGCTTGTGCCAATAGTGTCTTTACGGCACTATATAAGTGACGAAAAGACACTAATAGATAAAAGCGGAGAACATCATGTTTGGCATCAACTACTACAAGGCGGACTCATCCACCTACGTCATCCAGACCACGAAGGGGAAGGTTCGCAGGACCGGCAAGGGCCTGGGCTTCTTCTACCACCCGGCGTTCACCTCGGTTTCCGCCATACCGACCAACGTGCAGGAATCGCCGTTCATCTTCAGCCTGCAGACGTCCGACTTCCAGACGGTCAAGGTGCAGGGACAGATCACGTGGCGCGTGGTGAACCCGGAAAGGACCTCGGAGATGCTCAACTTCAATCTGAAGCGGGGCACGAACACCTACGTTTCCGAGGATCCGATGAAGCTCAGCGACAGGGTGGTGCGAACGGTGCAATCCGCCGTGCAGGGCCAGGTGGCCGCGGCGACCCTGCGCGAGGCGCTGGCCCTCAATCGCCAGCAGGTGAGCGCGGTGCGCCAGCTGCTCGCCAGCGAGAAGGCGTTGCTCGCACTGGGCATCGAAGTCATGAACGTCGTGATCGCATCGATTGCCCCCTCCACCGAAACGGCGCGCGCCCTCGAGGCCGAGGCCAGGGAAGCCATCCTGCAGGAAGCCGACGATGCGATCTACGCGCGTCGCAAGTCGGCCGTGGAGCAGGAACGCATCATCAAGGAGGCCGAGCTGCAGACACAGCTCTCCGTGCAGCAGAAGGAACAGGAGATCGAGGAGAGTCGCATCCGCAACGAGCGCGCGATATTGCGCGGCCAGACGGAAACGGAACGCGACCGCCTGCAGGCACAGATCGAAGCGGAGAACCAGCGCAAGCAGTACGTCGAGCTGAATGCCGCCAATGGCAAGCAGATCGCGGATGCCGAAGCGTACGCGATCGCATCGCGCCTCAGGGCCTACACGGAGCTGCCGGTGGACAATCTCAAGGCGATGGCCTTGGCGCACATGCAGCCGGAACAGCTGATGGCGATGGCGTTCGAAACGATGGCGCAGAACGCGGGCAAGATCGGCGAAGTGAACATCACGCCGGATCTGTTCAGCCGCCTGCTCGGGAAGGCGGGGAAGTAGATGGCCACGAGCCAGAAGGTCCGCTTCGTGCTGGTGTCCCGCAAGACTCGCCTGCAGGAGCTGACCGAGCGTTTCAACACCTGGCCGCAGGCGAAGTTCTACCTCGAGCACAACCACGTGGATGCGGTGGACTACCTGCGTGAGCACGACGTCTACATGAAGCAGCTGCTCGAAGCGGAACGCATCCTCAAAGGGCAGGGCCGCTTCCAGCTGCTCGAGCGCGGCTTCCTGCCCGACTACCGCTTCAGCCCGGACGACATCGTCGTGGTAGTTGGGCAGGACGGGCTGGTCGCCAACACGCTCAAGTACCTGAGCGGCCAGCCCGTCATCGGCGTGAACCCGGATCCGCAGCGCTGGGAGGGACGCCTGCTGCCGTTCGCGCTGCCCGAGCTGGAAGACGTCGTGCAGCGGGCGCGCGCGGGAAAAACCCGCTGCAAGTCCATCACCTTCGCGGAAGCCAGGACCAATGACGGTCAGCGCCTGCTCGGCGTCAACGATCTGTTCATCGGCCCGAAGTCGCACACCTCGGCGCGATATGCGCTGCACTGGCACGGGCAGCACGAGGAACAGTCTTCATCCGGCATCATCGTGTCCACCGGGTTCGGGTCATCGGGATGGTTCAAGTCGGTTCTGGCGGGCGCCATCGGCGTGACCGGCCAGCGGGATCATCCACTGGCGAACGGCTTCGACTGGCATGCGCAGCGGCTCTACTTCACGGTGCGCGAGCCCTTCCCGAGCCGCACCAGCGGCGCGCGGCTGGTGTTCGGCGCCATCGAAGGCGAGGACCGGTTGGAACTGGAGTCGCACATGCCGGAGAACGGCGTCGTGTTTTCGGACGGAATCGAGAGCGACTATCTGAGCTTCAATTCCGGCACGGTCCTCACCATCGGCGTGGCGGCCGATCGCGGCCAGCTGGTGGTGCACTGAGCGTCGGCAACCAGGAGGGATCAGTGCCTGTCCAGCGCCGTGAGCGCCTGTTGCGCCTGCGAGGCAACGACTTCATCGTCCGACCGGGACGCCTCGGCCAGCGCGTCGGCGATCGCGGGGTCGGTGTTGCCGGCCAGCCCGGCGCGCAGCAATGCATTGATCGCCAGGATGCGATTGCGGACATCGATGTCGTTGCGCAGCGCGTAGACCAGGGCAGGGACGCTTTCAGGGTGCGTGCTGGCGCCGAGCTGGCGGATGGCGTCGCCACGCTGTTCGTTTTCCTCCGCCGTGGTTTCGTCCAAAGGCATGACGAGGCGGGAAAGCTCAGCCACCGGAGTGGTGTCCGGCGGCGCTTCGGTGGCGATTGTCGGAATCTCGAGCGTCTCGGAATCGGGCGGCAGGGACGGCCGCGCCTCCACAATTCCTGCCGAATCGTTTGTCTGCGCCTGCGCCTGCGACACGCGAGACGCCGCCTCGCGGCTAACCACCTCGTGCGAAGGCTGCGCGCGGCTTTCGCCCCCGGCCACCATGACCACGCCGGCGAACACGGCGCTTACCGCGACGGCCAGCGACACTTTCGAAGTCGTGCTCCACGCGCCCATCAAGGGGTATCCCATGCGAGCCGCGGATCCCACGTGAATTGCAGCCCGGTCGGCAATGTCGGGGCGGACGCAGCATCGATGCTGTCGTAGACGTTCGCTGGTGGTTTGACCGTGGCGTCCCGGCCAAACAGGTAGCTCTGGTCTTCGACCAGCACGCGGTACGCCTTGTCGAGCTCCAGGGCACGTGCGCGCGATGGCGTGATGAGCGCGTACACATCCGTTGCCGCGGCGACGGCCGCCGTATCGACACTCCCGTCCGGCCGATACCAGCGTGCCTGCATCTCGGGATTGCTGCGGAACTCGCTGCCGCCGCCGACCCGCTCCAGGTAGGTGGCGATTTCTCCACGGTGTTCGCCGCGATTGGGCGCGTCCGGCATGCCACGTAACTCGAGGTAACCCCATCCGGCCACACCATCGCGTTTGCGCCCGAAGCTGAACGTCTTGTCGATGGTCGAGCCGATGGAGTTGTGGCAACCCATGCAGGCCATCTGCTCTTCGTAGGTGCTGGCGCGCAGACGGCCATGGCGGTCCTCGATGAACCCGGAGAGCTGCCAGCCCATGCGCGTGGCCAGCCCTTCATGACCGAAGTTCAGATAGGACGGCAGCTCACCCTTGTTCTTCTCGACGGCCTCGCTTTCGTAGCCGCGACGCAGCTGCTCGCGGGTGGCGGCCAGCCAGCGGCGCATGTATCGGACTTCCTTCATGCGGCGCGAGCTGCCGATGGTGCCGTCGGGAGCAATGCCCAGGTAGCGCACGGTATGCAGGAATTCCGTGCCCTGCGGGTAGACGCCGGGCTCCACGGCAACCTGGGCTGCGCGGCGGTGCGCTGCAGGGACGACGATTCGTCCAGCGTGCCGGCGATGCCGAACAAGGCTTGGGACTGCCACTTCGCGAGCGCTTCCACCTGGCTGCCGAAATCGTCGCGTTCATGATCGTGGTCCGGACCGCGTGAATCATGCGCACCCGCCGTCATCGCCACGCCCGCGGCCGCCGCGAGCAAGCAGAACTTATTCATCGAGAGATCTCCCCGGAGTTGGTCGAACAACGGGGCGCAACCTTGACGGTGCCTTGTGAAAGCCGCGTGACAGTGTGGCTACATTGCGGCGACGGGAGCGCGCGCAGTTGGTTCCGCAGGCGCGGTCATTTTCGCCGCGCCAGGCGCTGCTAATTTTCGCCGCGCCAGGCGCTGTTATTTTCGCCGCGCTAGGCGCGCGAGGATCTCCTGCTTCGCCGGCTGCGTCTGCAGCCACTCGGCGAACTCCGCGACGCGGTCGTAGTCCGCACCGAGAACTCCGCGCAGCCGCTGCTCCTCCATGGCGCCGGTGATGCCGGTGCGCACGGCGTACTGCCAACCCTGCGTGAACACGCGCGCGAACTCGCCCGAGATCACGAGGCCTTCGACCAGTTCCCACTCGCCATCATCGAGCCAGATCTCCTCGCAGTGAGGGCAGTAGTCGAGACGGTTGGTCTTCTCGGCGCTGATGCGGTACTTGCTCATGAGCGAGCGGCACTTCGGACATTTCTTCGCGCCGATCGAATCCGGGGCGTCCGCGTCGGGCATGGCCGGCGGCGTTTCGCGGATCGGGCCGCGTGCTGCGTGTTCGCGCCAGGCGCGATAAGCCACCAGGCTCACGAGCGTGCCGAGACACTTGCCGCAGCTGTAACCGGCGAGGCCGTCGGTGAGCAACGTGTGCACGAGGATGGAATGGTCACACTGCGGGCAGAGGGCCATGGATGGAAAGTAGTTTGTGCGTTGAAACCCCGCGCTCCGGACGGAGGGCGGGGGATGTTCTGGCCGCTGCGCCTACTGGTGGCTGGTCGTCTCGGTCGGCTTGTCTTCGCCGTCGCGACCGCCGCGACCCGCGGCGTTCATCAACGTCTTGAAGATCTCGTCCTGGACCGAACGCCACCGCTGGTAGTTGCGCTGCGCAACTCCCGCCATGGTGTCCACCGGGTCCATGCCGACGACGGCTTTCACCTTGTCGCGCAGCTCGCGTTGCTGCGAGCTGAACAGCTTCATGCTCTGCTCGAGGTAGCTGCTGAGCATGTTCTGCAGATTGCCGCCGTACGACCGGATCACCTGCGAAAGGAAATCGCGGCTCATGACGGGTTCGGCGCCATGCTCCTGCTCGGCAATCACCTGCAGCAGGATGCTGCGCGTGATGTCTTCCTGCGATTTCTTGTCGATGACGACGAAGTCGATACGTTCGAGGACCAGTGACCGGATATCGCTGAGCGTTATGTATTTGCTCTGCACCGTGTCGTAAAGACGTCGGTTCGGGTACTTCTTGATGACGCGTGGTTCGCTCATGCCTTCACCCTCCGTGTGGGACGTACCCTAGTACATCTGCCGCGACCTCACAATTTCGTTCACGATATTTGCTGACATGTCGCAGGGCGCGGACAGCGTACCTGGGCCTTGCCCGCAAGCGCTTGTGGGCGCCAGTGGCCAAATGCCCAGTTCCACACCTCTTTTACTGGCAACCGGCCCAATTCGGGGGGTGGCTGCTGGGATAAAAGCGTAAGGGTCGATGTAAGCCCTTTGGACACTTGCGCTGGATCAATCGGCACTGCCCGGTGCGATTTCGATAGTTTGGCGCCATCCGGTTCCACGACGAGCGGCAAGTGCCCGTAGATAGGGCGCGTCAATGAAAGCGCGGCCTGCAGATCGAGCTGCCAGGGCGTGCTGTCCAGCAGGTCGGAGCCGCGCACCACGCGCGTGACCCGCTGGAACGCATCATCGACCACCACTGCGAGCTGGTAACTCGCGATGCCGTCGCGCCGTTGCACGACGACGTCGCCACAGGTAGTCAGGTCGAAGACCTGCGGACCCTGGAACAGGTCGTCGAAGCGGATCGGTCCATCTCCTACGCGGAAGCGGCGCGCCGTTGGTCCTGGCTTGGTCGGTCCGTGGCGGCAGGTGCCGGGATAGCCCTGTGATTCTTCGCCGGCGGTCGCGAGCTCCTTGCGTGAACAGCTGCATTCGAAGATGCGGCCCGCCGCATCGAGATCGGCGAGTGCCGCGCGGTACGCCTCGCGTCGCGTGCTCTGCCACAACACCTCGCCGTCCCATTCGAAACCGAACGCCTCGAGCACACGCAGATGTTCATCGGCGCAGCCCGGGAGCACGCGCGGCGTGTCGAGGTCTTCGATGCGCACCAGCCAACGTGCGCCGTTCGCGCGCGCGTCGAGATAGCTGCCGACGGCGGCGAGCAGGGAACCCAGGTGAAGGGGGCCCGTCGGAGAAGGAGCAAACCTGGCCACGGGCCGCATCGTCATGGGCTCGCGGCCCACAACGGAAAACGCCGGCGAAGCGCCGGCGTCCGTGGAGTGCGAAGACACTTCAGATGTCCGCGATCAGCGATAGCGGTCGTCCCTGTCGCCGTACTGCCGTTCGCGACGTTCGCGGCGCTCCTGGGCTTCGATGGTCAGCGTCGCGACCGGCCGGGCCTCCAGGCGCTTTACACCGATCTCTTCGCCGGTCTCGAGGCAGTAGCCGTACGAACCGTCTTCGACGCGCTTCAGCGCTTCGTCGATCTTGCGGATCAGCTTGCGCTCGCGATCGCGCGTGCGCAGCTCGAGGCTGAACTCCTCTTCCTGCGTGGCGCGGTCATTGGGATCCGGGAAGTTGGCCGCCTCGTCCTTCATGTGCGAGACGGTGCGGTCGACTTCTTCCATGAGGTCGCGCTTCCAGCCGTTGAGGATGTTCCGGAAGTGCTCGAGCTGCTCCTTGTTCATGTACGCCTCACCACGCTTGGTGATGTACGGCGTTACATTGCGCGGGCCTGCGAGCAGGCTGCCGGCCTCGGGGCTCTCGTCGGCGTCGCTGTCATTGGCGGCCGCGCGACCCGCACTGGCCATGCCAGGCGAAGAGGGCACGCCATTGGCGGTGACCACGATGCGCTCGGACGGAGGCGACTTGCGGATGGCCTGTGCCACCGGCGTGGCACTCGCGGCCGGCGCAGGCGCGGGCTTCACGACAGCGGGTTTGGCGGGAGGCGCCACGGGCTTCGCAGCAGCGGCGGGCGTCTTGGGGGCAGCGGGTTTCGCGGCGGTCTTGGCTGCGACGGGTTTCGTCGCCGGCTTCTTTGCGGTCAACTTGGGTTTCTCGACTTTCTTCGGCTTGGCGGGCTTTGCAGCCGCTCGCTTGGTCGGCATGTCAGTGTCGCTCCAGGCCCGATCCGGAAGGGGGGCCGGTTTGCAGGACGCGGGATTATACCGGCGAGTTTTTGGCTGTACAGCCGCCTGAAAACCGCGACAACGCGGCCGTTTTCTGACGAAAAGTCAGGGTAATTGCACCGGGGAAGGGGCTTTCCAGCCCGCTTTTCGCCGTTCCACGACCACGGTCGTGTAAATGCCGCCCCGGACGTTGAACTTGCCCGCCAGGCGCAGGAAGCGCGGCGCGCAAGCGCCGGCGAGGTCATCGGCGATCTGGTTGGTCACGGCTTCGTGGAAAGCGCCGCGGTCGCGAAACGACCACAGGTAGAGCTTCAACGACTTGAGCTCCACGCACAGTTCATCGGGCACGTACTCGAGCTCGAAGGTGGCGAAGTCGGGCTGCCCGGTTTTCGGACAGAGGCAGGTGAACTCGGGCAGCGTCATGCGGATCGTGTAGTCGGTCTCGCGCGACGGATTCTGAAAAGTCTCAAGACGTGTCGATGGTTGCGTGGACATTTTGTGACGGAGTCTGCCGGGATTGGTGACCGCGAATCCCAGCGAAGACGCGGCCTGAAAAAGATTGCGATTACTTTACACTACGGCGCCAATTCATCCGCTGTGCCCTTCGGAAAAAATAGATGCGCCTGACCAAGATCAAAGTCGCCGGATTCAAGTCATTCGCCGATCCGACCGCCGTGGGATTCCCGAGCAATCTCACCGGTGTCGTGGGGCCGAACGGATGCGGAAAATCCAACATCATCGACGCGGTCCGCTGGGTCATGGGCGAACTGTCCGCCAAGCACCTGCGCGGCGATTCGATGACCGACGTGATCTTCAACGGCTCGGCCTCGCGCAAACCCGTGGGCACCGCATCCGTCGAACTCGTGTTCGACAACTCCGACGGCAAGATCTCGGGACCGTACGCCGAGTACGCCGAGGTGTCGCTCAAGCGCCAGGTGGCGCGCGACGGTTCGTCTAACTATTTCCTCAACGGCGCGCGTTGCCGCCGCAAGGACATCACGCAGCTGTTCCTCGGCACGGGCCTGGGCTCGCGCAGCTACGCCATCATCGAGCAGGGCATGATCTCGCGCGTCATCGAGGCCAAGGCCGACGACATGCGCATGTTCGTCGAGGAGGCCGCCGGCATCTCGCGTTACAAGGAGCGTCGCAAGGAGACCGAGGCGCGCATCGCCGACACGCGCGAGAACCTCGAGCGCCTGCAGGACGTGCGCGACGAAGTCGAAAAGCAGATCCGTCACCTGCAGCGCCAGGCCGCGACCGCGCGTCGCTACCAGGCACTCAAGGAAACCGAGCGCCGCCTCACGGCCGAATTGCTCGCACTGCGCCTGCGCGAGATCGACTCGGGCGCCGAGGTGCAGGACAGCGCGGTGCGCGAATGCGAGCTGCGCATGCAGTCGGCGCTCGCCGACCAGCGCGCCGCCGAGGCCGCCATCGAGACGCAACGCGTCTACCAGGCCGAACAGTCGGAGCGCGTGACGGCGGTGCAGGGCCGCTACTACGAAGTCGGCGCCGAGATCAGCCGCACCGAACAGACCATCACGCATACGCGCGAGCTGCGCGAGCAGCAGCGCAATGAGCTGGCGCAGGCGCGCGCCACGCTCGCCGAGCTCGAGTCGCACATCCAGCGCGACGAGATGCAGATCGAACAGCTGCGCGTCGAGATCGCGCAGCTGGGGCCCGATCTCGCCACGGCACAAGCCGCCGAAGGCACGCTCAACGAAGGCCTCGCGGCCGCCGAGCAGGAACTCTCGGGCTGGCAGCAGCGCTGGGAGGAGTTCAATCGCGAACAGGGCGCGGCCCACCAGACCACACAGGTCGAGCGCGCGCGCATCGAGCAGCTCGAGAACCAGCTGCGTCGCCTGTCCGGCCAGTCCGACCGCCTCGCCATCGAACGCGAAGCGCTGATGGCGCAGGAATCCTCGGCGTTGCTCGGCGAGCTCACGCAGAAGGAATCGCTGGCGCGCAGCACCGCGGACGAGCTCTCGCAGGCGCTCAACTTCGCGCTGGATCGCTCGCAGAAGCTGCGTGCCGCGCAGTTCGAAGCCGAAGGCAAACTCGAAGCAGCGCGCTCCGACCGCGAGAAGCGTCGCGCCGAGGTCGTGTCGCTCGAGGCCCTGCAGAAGGCGGCCTTGCAGCGCGGCGATTCGCGCACGGCCGAATGGCTGTCCGGCTCCGGCCTCGCGCAGAAGCCCCGGCTCGCGGCTCAGCTCGCCGTGCGCGGCGGCTGGGAGCGCGCGGTCGAAACCGCGCTCGGTGATTACCTCGAAGCGCTGTGCGTCGAGGAGCTCGATGCGGTGGCCGATGTGCTGCCCTCGCTGCCCGTGGGCCGCGTATCGCTGTTGCAGGCGGGTGAGCACCTCGAAGCCGACGATGCGCCGGGCATGTTGTCCGGCGTGGTGTCGGGACCCGCGGCCATCGTGCGCCTGCTGTCGCGCGTGCGCCTGGCGGAGACGCTGGGTGACGCGCTGCGCCTGCGACGCGAGCTCGCGCACGACGAATCGGTGATCACGCGGTCCGGCGAGTGGATCGGACGCGATTGGTTGCGCGTCAACCGCGGCGGCGATGCGCACTCCGGCATCCTCGAACGCGAGCAACGCCTCAAGACGCTGCGTGCGGAGCTCGTCCACAGCGAAGAAAACGCGCGCGAGATGGAAGCTGCGCTCGCGGCCTGCCGCGAATCGCTGGCCCAGGCCGAGCGCGATCGCGACGCGGCGCAGAGCCGCATCCAGGGCGCGCACCGCGACCATGCCGACCTGCTCGGCCAGCTCGAAGGCGAGCGCGCCCGCGCGCAGGAATCCACCGTGCGGCGCGAACGTCTCGAAGAAGAGGCCGCCGAAGTCACGCGCGAAGCGGGCCTGGCGCAGGATGCGCTGGCACGTGCACGCGCCGAGCTCGATCGCGGGCTCGTGGCGCTCGATGCGCTCGACTCACGTCGCGTCGGACTCGAGGCCGAACGCGAAGAACGCCGCGAGGCCGTGCAGAGCGCGCGCGCCCGCTGGCAGGCCGCCCAGATCGCGAGCCGCGACCTGCTGATCCGCATCGAGTCGCGCAAGTCCAGCGAGTCCTCGATGGTCACCGGCCTCAAGCGCATGGCCGATCAGCGCACGCAGACCCAGGCGCGCGGCAGCGAGCTCGAAGCCGCGCTCGTGAATGGTGACCAGCCGATCATCGAGCTCGAGCTCAAGCTCAAGGATTTCCTCGCGCGCCGCATCGACGTCGAAAACGAGCTCGGCACCGAGCGCCGCGCGCTCGAAGAGGCCGATGGCGCGCTGCGCGAGCTCGACGAGAAACGCATGGATGCCGAGGCGCGCGTCAACGACGCACGCGCCGGCGTCGAGCAGGCGCGCATGGCGGCGCAGGAATCGCGCGTGCGCCGCGAAGGCCTCGCCGAGCAGTTCGCCGCCACGCGTTTCGAGCTCGCCGAGATCCTTGCGGGCCTCGCAGCGGACGCGGCGGTCATGACCTGGGAAGAGTCGTTGAACTCGACGCGCGTCGACCTCGAGAAGCTGGGGCAGGTGAACCTCGCCGCCATCGACGAGCTCAAGGAGTCCAGCGAACGCAAGGAATACCTCGACCGGCAGTTCGCCGACGTCACCGCGGCGCTCAACACGCTCGAAGAGGCCATGCGCAAGATCGACAAGGAAACCCGCACGCGCTTCGAGGACACGTTCAACCGCATCAACGCCGGCATGCAGGAAAAATTCCCCAAGCTGTTCGGCGGCGGCCACGCGTACCTGGAGCTGGTGGGCGAGGACCCGCTCGCGGCCGGCGTCGGTGTCATGGCGCGCCCGCCGGGCAAGCGCAATTCGAGCATCCACCAGCTGTCGGGTGGTGAGAAGGCGCTGACCGCCGTCGCGCTGGTGTTCTCGATCTTCGACCTGAACCCGGCGCCGTTCTGCCTGCTGGACGAAGTGGACGCGCCGCTCGACGAGCACAACGTCGGGCGCTTCTGCGACATCGTGAAGGAAATGTCCCAGCGCGTGCAGTTCATCTTCATCACGCACAACAAGGCGACGATGGAACTGGCCCAGCAGCTGCTGGGTGTCACCATGACCGAGCCCGGCTGCTCGCGTCTCGTGTCGGTGGATGTCGACGAGGCGGTGCGCATGGCCACGGCCTGAAAGCGGAACCATGAGTGAATTGCGCCTCATTCTGCTGATCGCGGGCCTGCTGTTCATCGCGGGCATCGCCGGCTTCGAATGGTGGCGCGCGCGGCGCAATCGGCCGATGGCCACGGTGGCGCGTGAGGAAACGCCGGCGGTCGAGACCATGTCCGCGTCGCGGCCCTCGTTACCGGAGATCCACGTGGTGCGCGAAGCCCGCGTCGCCGTGGACGAGGACCTGCCGGTCATCGAGCTCGCGAGCACGTCGGCGTCGGGTACACGTCGCGCGCTCGGCATTTCCATCTCCGACGACGTGGCCACCGACACGCTGGGGGACGGGTCGCGCGAGGAACACGCGTCGCCTGCACCTTCAACTGTGCCCGTGCCTGCGCCGACGGTGGTACACGCACCGGCCCCGCGCACCGATCCTGCACGACACGAGCCGTACATCGGCCAGGACGACGAGATTTCCGAGGTGCGCATCGTCGAAGAGCAGCCGCCAATCCGCGGTCCCCAGCTGGTGCTCGCCTGGCCCCGGGAATCCGAGCGCCGCATCGTCACGCTGCGCGTGATTCCGCGCGCGGAGCCGCGCTTCGCGGGCCGCAGCCTGCGCCAGGCCTTCGCGAGCGCGGGGTTCTGGCACGGCCCGCTCGACATTTATCACCTGCCGGACGATGCCGGCCGCGTGGTGGTCAGCGCCGCGGCGCTGGCGCAACCCGGCACCTTCGACCCCTCGATCATGGACTCGCAGCGCTTCTCGGGCCTGAACCTGTTCGCGGTGCTGCCGGGACCGATGAACGAGCGCGAGGCCTTCGATGCACTGGTCGGCGCGGCCCGCGCGCTGGCCGAGCGGCTCGAAGGCTCGATCACCGACCAGCACGGCGAGGAGCTGACTTCCGGGCGCATCCAGCGCCTGCGGCAGTCACTGCCGGCATCGGAACCGGTCCAGGCGCGCGCGTCCGGCGAAAGTTAGTCCATGGCCGACGACGCCCGGCGCGCGGCCGAGCTGCGCGAGCAGATCACCGGCCACGACTACCGCTATTACGTTCTCAACGAACCCGCGGTTCCCGACGCCGAATACGACCGGCTCATGACCGAGCTGAAGGCGATCGAGGCGCGCCATCCGGAGCTGGTGACGCCCGATTCGCCGACGCAACGCGTCTCCGGCGCGGCCTCGCCGGAGTTCGCCGAGGTGCGGCACGCCATCCCGATGTTGTCGCTGGCGAACGGCTTCAGCGACGAGGACCTCGCCGATTTCGATCGCAAGGTGCGCGAGCGCCTCGGTAGTGCAGGGCCCATCGACTACGCGGCCGAACCCAAGCTCGACGGACTCGCCATCTCGGTGACCTTCCGCAACGGCGAATACTTCCGTGCCGCGACGCGCGGCGATGGCATCACCGGCGAGGACGTGTCCGCGAACGTGGCCACCATCCGATCCGTGCCGCGCCGCCTGCGCGGCAAGGCCCCGGCGGTGCTCGAGGTGCGCGGCGAAGTCTTCCTGCCGTTCGCGGGCTTCGAGAAGATGAACAAGGACCAGGTGGCGCGCGGCGAGAAGACCTACGTGAACCCGCGCAACGCCGCCTCGGGCAGCCTGCGGCAGCTCGACCCGCGCATCACCGCGACGCGGCCGCTGGACCTGTACTTTTACTCGGTAGGCGTAGTGGAAGGCGGCGAAATCCCGGCGCTGCACAGCGAGCTCGCGCCCTGGCTCAACAGCCTCGGGTTGCGCACCTGTCCCGAGGCGAAGAAGGTGCGCGGCATCGAGGGTTGCCTCGCGTATTACCGCGACATCGGCGCGCGCCGGGCGAAGCTGCCGTACCAGATCGACGGCGTGGTCTACAAGGTAGATAGCCGCGCCGACCAGGAGAAGCTCGGCTTCATATCGCGCGCGCCGCGCTGGGCACTGGCGCACAAGTTCCCGGCGGACGAGGAGCTCACGCTGCTCGAGGACGTCATCTTCAACGTCGGCCGCACCGGCGCGCTGACCCCGGCGGCCAAGCTCAAGCCGGTGTTCGTGGGCGGGGTGACGGTGAGCAACGCCACGCTGCACAACATGGACGAGGTGGCGCGCAAGGGCTTCAAAATCGGCGACACCGTGGTCGTACGGCGCGCCGGTGACGTGATTCCCGAAGTCGTGCGTTATCTGCCCGATCGGCGACCCGCCGACACGCGCGACATCGTGATGCCCGCGAGCTGCCCGGTGTGCGGCTCTCCCGTGACGCGGCTCGAAGACCAGGCGGTCTACAAGTGCACGGGCGGCGTACTCAAGTGTCGAGCGCAGCGCGCCGAGTGGGTCATGCACTTCGCGGGTCGGCGCGCGATGGACATCGAAGGCCTGGGTGAAAAACTCATCGAGCAGCTGGTCAACGACGGCACCGTGAGCACGCCGGCAGACCTGTACTCGCTCGAAGCGAAGACCCTGGCCGAGCGCGAGCGAATGGGCGAGAAGTCCGCGCAGAACGTCGTCGACGCGATCGACAGGAGCAGGAAGACCACGCTGCCGCGATTGCTGTTCGCGCTCGGCATTCCGCAGGTGGGCGAGTCCACCGCGCTGGCGCTCGCCGGGCAGTTCGGCAGTCTCGGCAAGCTGCAGTCCGCCACGGCGCAGCAGGTGGAGGAGACGCCGGACGTCGGCCCCGTGGTGTCGCGCGCGGTGTACGAGTTCTTCCAGAGCGAGCTCGCGCGCAACCTGATCGAGAAGCTCGAGCGCAGCGGCGTCGAATATCCGGCCATCGACGTGAAGGCGCGCGAGACTCTGCCGTTGGCCGGGCTGACCTTCGTGATCACCGGCACGCTGGCGGGCCTGCAACGCGATGCCGCCGAGGACGCGTTGCGTGCGCTCGGCGCCAAGGTGTCGGGCAGCGTGTCGAAAAAGACCAGCTTCCTCGTGGTCGGCGCCGATGCCGGCTCCAAGCTCGCGAAGGCCCAGTCCCTGGGCGTTCCCATCCTCGACGAGGCGGGGCTGGAGCGGGTGCTCGAGACGAAACAGCCGCCCGCCAGGTCCGGCTAGTTAGTTCGCCTTGGGCGCCGACCCGGCCGGTGCCGGGGGGGCCGCGGCCGCCGGCGCCGCAGGGGAGGCC
>DATEII010000050.1:0-9673 GCA_035279135.1 Steroidobacteraceae bacterium | reverse complement strand
TCGCGATGGGCTTCGGCCGCGACATCTCGCGCTTCACCGAGCGCAAGCGCGTGGTCAAGGACAAGGACCTGGGGCCGCTGGTCTCCACCGACATGACGCGCTGCATCCACTGCACGCGCTGCGTGCGTTTCACGTCCGAGATCGCCGGCATGCAGGAGCTCGGTACCACGGGCCGCGGCGAGAACATGGAAATCGGCACATACGTCGAACGCGCCGTGACACACGAGCTCTCGGGCAACATCATCGACCTGTGCCCGGTGGGCGCGCTCAATTCCAAGCCGTTCCGTTATCGCGCGCGCTCCTGGGAAATGACCCAGGCCGCGCTGGTGTCGCCGCACGACGGCGTCGGCACCAACATCTACGGCCACGTGTTGCGCGGTCGCCTGATGCGCGTCGTGCCGCGTCCCAACGAGGCCATCAACGAGACCTGGATCGCGGATCGCGATCGTTACAGCTACGAAGGCATCTACAGCGCCGACCGCCTGAGCTCGCCGATGGTGCGCGAAGCAGGCGAGTGGAAGCAGGTGACCTGGG
Organism: Steroidobacteraceae bacterium; assembly: GCA_035279135.1. Taxonomy (GTDB): domain Bacteria; phylum Pseudomonadota; class Gammaproteobacteria; order Steroidobacterales; family Steroidobacteraceae; genus CADEED01. The sequence goes on along the minus strand of DATEII010000050.1, from coordinate 9,139 downwards.
AAGTCGCGCTCGAAACCGCGGCGCGTGGTCTCAAGGCCGCCGGCGCCGGTCTCGCGACGCTGGCGAGCGCCAGCGCCACGGTCGAGGAGCTCTATCTACTGTCGCGCCTGACGCGCGCGCTGGGCTCCGACAACATCGATCACCGTCTGCGCCAGGCGGACTTCCGCGACCAGGCCGCCGATCCGGCCGCGCCTGGCCTCGGCGGTCTCACGATCGCCGGCATCGACCATCTCGATGCCTTGCTGGTGGTGGGCTCGAACCTGCGGCGTGAAGTGCCGCTGCTCGCGCATCGCGTGCGCAAGGCGGCCAAGCGCGGCGCCAAGGTGGCGTTCCTGAATCCCGCGCGGTTCGACTACCTGTTCCCGGTGGCGGCCTATCTCGAGTCCAGCCCCGCGAAGCAGCTCGCAGACCTGGCGGGAATCTACGCGGCCGCACTCGACGGCGCCGCCGCACCGGCGCACCTGGCCCCGCTGGTCGGCAGCGCGCAGGTGAACACCGCGCACCGCTCGATCGCCGCGGCGCTCAAGGGCGGGCAGAAACGCGCCATCTGGCTGGGTGCGCTGGCCCTGCGCCATGCGGCCTATGCCGATCTGCGCGCCGTGGCCGCGGCCCTCGCCGCCGCGACCGGCGCTTCGCTCGGCACGCTGGCCGAAGGTGGCAATGCCGCGGGTGCCTATCTCGCCGGTGCCGTGCCGCATCGCGACGCCGGTGGCATCAAGCCCGCCGCGGCGGGCAAGAACGCGCGCGAGCTGCTCGCCGGACCGCAGAAGGCCTATCTACTGTTCGGCGGCGTCGAGCCCTGGGCCGACGCGGGCGCCGAGGCTCAACGTGCGCTGGCCGGCGCCGGATTCGTCGTGGCCGCGACGCCGTACGCCGACGAGACCCTGAAGTCCGTGGCGCACGTGCTGCTGCCGATCTCCACGTTCGCCGAGACCTCGGGCACGTTCGTGAACCTCGAAGGACTGTGGCAGAGCTTCGCGGGCGCCGCGCGCCCGCTGGGCGAAGCGCGTCCCGGCTGGAAGGTGCTGCGCGTGCTCGGCAACCTGGCCAACGTCAGCGACTTCGACTACCAGTCATCGGAAGAAGTGCGCGAGGAGCTGCGCGCACGCTGTGCCGAGATCGCCGCGGGTTCCTACCAGGGAAGCCACGAAGTGCGCGCCGCCACGGGCGGTGACGTGCGCGTGGTCGACGTACCGATGTACGCGACCGACGCGGTGTTGCGCCGCTCGCCGTCGCTGCAACGCACGCGCGAAGGCAAGGGCGCCGCCGTGGTCTACGGAGGTGCCGGGGCATGAACTTCCTGCTCGAGCAATGGCAGGCGCTGCCCGACTACGTGCGCTCCACCGTGTGGATCCTCGTGGTCACCGTGTCGCTAATCCTCTCGGTGGCGTTCACCACGCTGTGGGAACGCAAGGTCATCGGCTGGATGCAGCTGCGCAAGGGACCGAACCGCGTGGGCAGCATCTTCGGTTTCCTGCCCGGCATCTTTCAGCCGTTCGCGGACGTCATCAAGCTGCTGATCAAGGAAGTCGTGATCCCGGCGGAATCCAACAAGGTTCTGTTCCGTGTCGCGCCGATGATCACGCTGATCCCGGCCTTCGCGATCTGGGCCGTGATCCCGCTGGATCCGAATCTCGTGATCGCCGACGTCAACGCCGGCCTGCTGTACGTGCTGGCACTCACCTCGGTGGGTGTGTACGGCGTGATCCTCGCGGGTTGGGCATCGAACTCCAAGTACGCCTTCCTCGGCGCCATGCGTTCGGCCGCGCAGATCGTGGCCTACGAAATCGCCATGGGCTTCGCGCTGGTGGGCGTGATCATGGCCGCGGGTAGTTTGAACCTCGGCGACATCATCAAGGGACAGCAGGGTGGATTCCTGGCCTGGAACTGGTTCTGGCTGTTCCCGTTGTTCATCGTGTACTTCATCTCGGGCGTTGCCGAGACCAACCGTGCCCCGTTCGACGTGGCCGAAGGCGAGTCCGAAATCGTCGCCGGCTTCCACGTGGAGTATTCGGGCATCGCATTCGCGCTGTTCTTCCTCGCCGAATACGCCAACATGATCCTGATCTCCGCGCTCACCGCGGTGTTCTTCTTCGGTGGCTGGCTGAGTCCGCTCGATGGCTACCTGCCGGCGGATGCGGCGATTCGCACCGTGCCGATCGTGGGTACCCTGCTCGGGGACGGCTTCCAGTGGCTGTTCCTCAAACTCTTCTGTTTCCTGTTCCTGTTCCTGTGGTTCCGCGCCACGTTCCCGCGCTACCGCTACGACCAGATCATGCGTCTCGGCTGGAAGATCCTGATTCCGGTGACCATCGTCTGGATCGCGGTCGAGGGTGTGCTCGCGTACCTCAAGGTCGGCCCCTGGAAGGTGGCCTAACTATGCGCAATATTTTCAAGACGTTCACGCTGAGCGAGCTGCTCGCCGGCATGCGGGTGACCTGGAAGAAGCTCTTCACGCCCAAGATCACGGTCAATTACCCGGAGGAGAAGACCCCGCAGTCGCCTCGTTTCCGCGGCCTGCACGCGTTGCGCCGTTACCCGAACGGCGAAGAGCGCTGCATCGCCTGCAAGCTGTGCGAAGCCGTGTGCCCGGCGGTCTGCATCACCATCGACTCGGATGTCGCGCAAGACGGCACGCGCCGTACCACGCGTTACGACATCGACCTGTTCAAGTGCATCTACTGCGGCTTCTGCGAGGAAGCCTGCCCGGTAGACGCCATCGTGCTGACTCGCATCCACGAGTACCACATGGAACATCGCGGCGAGAACATCATGTCCAAGGACAAGCTGCTCGCCGTGGGTGAGCGTTATGACGCGCTGATCTCGGCCGACAAGGCCGCCGACGCCGCGTACCGTTGAGAAGACAGGGCTAGGGGAGCGAAGTGCTGGTCGAAGTTCTCTTCTGGGTGTTTGCGTCGATCCTCGCGATCTCGGCGCTCGCCATGATCACGGTGAACAATCCCGTGCATTCTGCGCTGCTGCTGGTGTTGTCCTTCTTCACCAGCGCGGCCATCTGGCTGCTCATCGAGGCCGAGTTCCTGGCGGTGGTGCTGATCCTGGTCTACGTCGGCGCCGTCATGGTGCTGTTCCTGTTCGTGGTCATGATGCTCGACATCAACATCGAAGAAGTGCGCGCGCGCGTCACGCGTTACGCGTTCTTCGGCGGCATCGTCGCGGGCGTGGTGGTGTTCGAGATCGTGAGCGTGGTGTGGACCCGCAGCCTGGGTCTGGACGTCACCACGGGCGCAGCGGCGCAGCCGGCGAACTACAGCAATACGGCCGAGCTCGGCAAACTGCTGTACACCGACTACGTGTATCCCTTCGAGCTCGCGGCGGTGCTGCTGCTGATCGCGATCGTGGCCGCCATCTCGCTGACCATGCGCAAGCGCGCCGGTCTCAAGCAGCAGAACGTCGCGAAGCAGGTCGCCGTGCGTCGCGAAGATCGCGTGCGCATCGTCAAGGTTCCTGCCGAGAAGGAGCCCGCGCAAGCGGCAGCCGCGCCCTCTACCGGAGAGAAGGCATGATTCCGCTGAACTGGCTGCTGATCATTTCCGGTGTGTTGTTCGCCATCTCGGTGGCGGGCATGTTCATCAACCGCAAGAACCTCATCCTGCTGCTGATGTGCGTGGAGCTGCTGCTGCTGGCCGTGAACTTCAACTTCGTGGCCTTCTCGCGCTACCTCAACGACATCAATGGCCAGATCTTCGTGTTCTTCGTGCTGACCGTGGCCGCGGCCGAATCGGCCATCGGCCTCGCCATCCTCGTCGTGCTGTTCCGCGAGCGCCGCAGCATCAACGTCGAAGACCTGAGCACTCTGAAGGGCTGAGCGCGTGACCGAGACTCTCAATCCAAATCTGCTGCTGGCCATTCCGCTGCTGCCGCTCGTGGCGGCCGTCATCTCCGGCCTGTTCTGCAGCGTGCTGCCGCGCTGGGTGGCGCACACGCTGACCATCGCGGGCGTCGCGATCTCCTGCGGACTCTCGCTGCACGTCGCCGGCTCGATCTTCTTCCACGACGCCGAGACGTATAACGCGACGGTCTACCAGTGGCTGGTCAGCGACGGCATCAACATGCAGGTCGGGTTCCTGGTCGACCAGCTCACCGCGTTGATGATGGTCGTGGTCACGTTCGTCTCGCTGTGCGTGCACGTCTACACCATCGGCTACATGGCCGATGACGACGGCTACAACCGCTTCTTCAGCTACATCTCGCTGTTCACGTTCTCGATGTTGATGCTCGTCATGAGCAACAACTTCATGCAGCTGTTCTTTGGCTGGGAAGCGGTCGGCGTGGTCAGCTACCTGCTGATCGGCTTCTGGTACAAGCGGCCGACCGCGATCTTCGCGAACCTCAAGGCCTTCCTGGTCAATCGCGTCGGCGACTTTGGTTTCGTGCTCGGTATTGCCGGTGTCGTGTACTACACGGCGCAGCTCGGTGGTGCCTCGCTCGACTACCTGGATGCGTTCAAGGCAGCGCCGCAGATCGCGGGGCTCACGTTCAACCTGCCGGGCACCGCCGGCGTGAACGCGATGACGCTGATCTGCATCTGCCTGTTCATCGGCGCCATGGGCAAGTCCGCGCAGGTGCCGCTGCACGTGTGGTTGCCGGATTCGATGGAAGGTCCGACGCCGATCTCGGCGTTGATCCACGCGGCGACCATGGTGACCGCGGGCATCTTCATGGTGGCGCGCATGTCGCCGCTGTTCGAACACTCCGAGTACGCGCTGAACTTCGTGTTGTTCATCGGCGCGACCACGGCGCTGTTCATGGGCTTCCTCGGCATCATCAGCAACGACATCAAGCGCGTGGTGGCGTATTCCACGCTCTCGCAGCTCGGTTACATGACCGTGGCGCTCGGAGTTTCGGCCTACAGCTTCGGCATCTTCCACCTGATGACGCATGCGTTCTTCAAGGCGCTGCTGTTCCTGGCCGCGGGCTCCGTGATCATCTGCATGCACCACGAACAGGACATGCGGAAGATGGGCGGCTTGCGCAAGTACCTGCCCGTGACGTACTGGACCTTGCTGATCGGCACGCTGGCACTGGTGGGTACGCCGTTCTTCTCTGGCTACTACTCGAAGGACCTGATCATCGATGCGGTGAAGCACCAGCATCACCTGCAGCACGACAACGCGATCGTCACCTACGCGTACTGGTGCGTGATGATCGGCGTGTTCGTCACGGCGTTCTATTCGTTCCGGCTGCTGTTCATGACCTTCCACGGCAAGCCACGCTGGAATGAGCACGCCGCCGCGCATGCGCACGGCCACGACGACAAACACGAAACGCACTCGGAAGAGGGGCATGGTGCGCATGACGAGCATGGGCACGCCCACGATACGCACGGCTCACACGACGACCATGGCCACGGCCATCACGGCGGTCCGCCGCTGAAGGAGCGCTGGGACATGGTCGGCCCGCTGGTGGCGCTGGCGATTCCGTCGATCTTCATCGGTGCGATGTCTTTCAAGTGGCTGCTGTTCGGTGGCGGCTTCGGCGAGTCGATCTTCTTCAACGCCGAGCACCACGAGGCGCTGCAGGAAATCGGCGCTGACGTCGGCGACTGGATGCACTTCGGGTTGCATGCGGTTTCGAACCCGGTGTTCTGGATTCTCGTGGCCGGTGTATTCAGCGCCTGGGCGCTATACATCAAGTGGCCGCACCTGCCGGACGCCATCGACGCGAAGCTCAAGCCGCTGCGCTGGATCCTCGAGCGCAAGTACGGCTTCGACTGGTTCAACGAAAACGTGCTCGCGGCCGGTGGCCGGCTGCTGGGCAAGATATTCTGGAAGGCCGGCGACCAGGCCATCATCGACGGCGTGATCGTCGATGGTTCGGCGAAGACCGTCGGCTTCGTCGCGGGTGTCGTGCGGCGCGTGCAGAGCGGCTTCCTGTATTCCTATGCCTTCTGGATGGTCATCGGCCTCGCCGTGATGCTGGGCTGGTTCCTGACGCACTGAGAACAAACGAGAACACATGCAGGGGTTTCCGCTTCTTTCATTCCTGACGTGGCTGCCGATCGCCGGCGGCATCGTCGTGCTGTTGTTAGGGGACCGCGCCATCAAGGCAGGGCGCTACGTGGCCCTGATCACGGCCGTGGTCGCGTTCCTCGCATCCATCCCGCTGTACACGCACTTCAACCCGGGCACGTTCGAGCTGCAGTTCAAGGAACAGCTGCCGTGGATCCCGGCGCTGCATTCGACGTACTTCTTCGGCGTCGACGGCATCTCGATGCCGCTGATCCTGCTGACCACGTTGATCACCGTGCCGGTGGTCCTCGCCGCGTGGACGGTCATCGACACGCGCCCCGCGCAGTACTACGCCGCCTTCCTGATCATGGAAGGCCTCATGGTGGGCGTGTTCTCGGCCGCGGACGCGCTGCTGTTCTACTTCTTCTGGGAAGCCATGCTCATCCCGATGTTCCTCATCATCGGCGTGTGGGGCGGTCCGCGGCGCGTGTACGCGACGCTGAAGTTCTTCCTGTACACCTTCCTCGGCAGCGTGTTCATGCTGGTCGCGCTGATCTACATGTACATGAAGACTGGCCAGCAGGCGGGCGGGTCTGACTACTCGATCGCCGCCTTCCAGGCGCTGCCGCTCACCGCCACCGAGCAGATGTGGATCTTCTTCGCATTCCTGCTGGCCTTCGCGGTCAAGGTGCCGATGGTCCCGGTGCACACCTGGTTGCCGGACGCGCACGTCGAGGCGCCGACCGGCGGCTCCGTGGTGCTGGCGGCCATCATGTTGAAGATGGGTGGCTACGGCTTCCTGCGGTTCACGCTGCCGATCACGCCGGATGCGTCGCGCGAGTTCGACTGGCTGATCATCGCGCTGTCCCTCATCGCCGTCGTCTACATCGGCTTCGTCGCGCTCGTGCAAACCGACATGAAGAAGCTGATCGCGTATTCGTCGATCGCGCACATGGGTTTCGTGACGCTCGGCGCCTTCCTCGTGTACGACATCTACGCGGCCACCGGCAACGTGCAGGGCGCCACGCTCGGCATCAGCGGTGCGATGGTGCAGATGATTTCGCACGGCCTGATCTCCGGCGCGTTGTTCCTGTGCGTGGGTGTCATGTACGACCGCGTGCATTCACGCGAGATCAGCGCCTATGGCGGCGTGATCAACGTCATGCCGAAGTTCGGCGCGTTCATGGTGTTGTTTGCTCTCGCGAACTCGGGCTTGCCCGGCACCTCGGGTTTCGTCGGCGAGTTCATGGTCATCATCGCCTCGTTCAAGGCCAACTTCTGGTACGCCTTCCTCGCCGCCGTCACGTTGATCCTGGGCGCCGCCTATACGTTGTGGCTCGTGAAGCGCACGATTTTCGGTGAGGTGGCCAACCACCACGTGGCCGAGATGAAGGACCTCAACGGCCGCGAGTTCTTCAACCTCGGGTTGCTGGCCGTCGGTGTGTTGCTGCTGGGCCTGTGGCCCGCGCCGCTGACCGAAGTCATGGAGGCCAGCATCCAGCATCTCGTCCAGCAGATTTCCGCCAGCAAGTTGCCCCTATGAATGCCACGACTCCTTTCACCTGGGCCAGCCTGCAACCGGCACTGCCGGAGATCTACCTCGTGGCCGCCATCTGCGTGCTGCTGCTCGCCGACGTGTTCGCCGGCGACAAGCGCCGCAACCTCGCGCCGACGCTCACGCTGCTGATCCTGGCCGGCGGCGCGGCCATCACCGCGTACTACGCCAACGTCGACACGCGTGTGCTGTTGTTCGCGGACAGCTACGTCACCGATCCGCTCGCGGTGCTGCTCAAACTATTCGGCTTCATGACCATGGCCGTGGCGCTGCTGTACTCGCGCGAGTACCTCGATCGGCGCGGCATGATGCGCGGCGAGTACTACGTGCTCGGGCTCACCTCGCTGCTCGGCGTGTTCGTCATGGTGTCGGCGAACAGCCTGCTCACCGTGTACATCGGCGTCGAGCTGCTCTCGCTCTCGCTGTACGCCATGGTCGCCTTCGATCGTGAATCTGGCGTCGCCGCCGAATCGGCGATGAAGTACTTCGTGCTCGGCGCCATCGCCTCGGGCATGTTGTTGTACGGCATGTCGCTGATCTACGGTCTCAACGGCACCCTGAATCTCGACGTGCTCGCATCGAAGGCCGTCGGCCAGCCGAGTCTCGGCGTGATCCTCGGCCTGGTGTTCATCGTGGTCGCGGTGGCGTTCAAGTTCGGCGCGGTGCCATTCCACATGTGGCTGCCCGATGTGTATTCCGGCGCACCGACGGGCGTGACCCTGTTCCTGTCGACCGTGCCGCATGCCGCGTACTTCGCGTTCGCATTCCGCCTGCTGGCGCATGGCATGGGCAGCTTCGGTGATGCCTGGCAGGACATGCTCGCGCCGCTCGCCGTGTTGTCGATGGTGTTCGGCAACATCATTGCCATCGCGCAGTCGAGCCTCAAGCGCATGCTGGCGTACTCGGCCATCGGCAACGTGGGCTTCATCCTGCTGGGCTTCGTCGCCGGCACTCCGCAGGGCTATGAGGCGGCGCTGTACTACACGGTCGCCTACGTGATCATGACCCTGGGTTCCTTCGGCGTGCTCGTGCTCGCGAGCCGCGCGGGTTTCGAAGCCGAGGATCTCGAACACTTCAAGGGCCTGCACAAGCGCGATCCGCTGCTCGCGCTGGTCATGATGTTCCTGATGTTCTCGACCGCCGGCGTGCCGCCGTTCATCGGCTTCTGGGCGAAGTTCAACATCTTCCAGGCGCTGTGGCTCACGGGTCACTACTGGCTGATCCTGATCGGCGCCGCCATGTCCGTCGTCGGCGTGTTCTATTACCTGCGCGTCGTGAAGCTCATGTACTTCGACGCCCCCGGCGACCTCCCGCAGGGTGCCGCCAGCACGCTGGCCGTGCGCGCGGTGCTGCTGATCAACGGGGCGGCCGTCCTGGTGCTGGGCCTCGTGCCCAACGCCTTGATTCAGCTCTGCGCCCGCGTCATCGGTTAACCACCGCCCATCTAAGTGTTTGCAATGCGGCCGCGCATGCATGAGAATGCGCGCCCCTCGTTCGAGGGGACCGGTTGCGGGGTGGAGCAGTCTGGCAGCTCGTCGGGCTCATAACCCGAAGGTCGCAGGTTCAAATCCTGCCCCCGCTACCAACTCCACCAGACCTGCTGCTCCGGATATCC